>CAYQWI010000047.1:0-9774 GCA_964421165.1 uncultured Natronomonas sp. | reverse complement strand
CGGACCGTCTCGTGGATAGGTGCGGACGGTACCACCAGTTATGACATACACACTCGAGATTAGCGACGAACTGAAAGAGCGAATAGACGGTCACCTCGAAGAGGACGAAACACACGAAGAGTTCATCGAAGAGCTGCTTTCGGTGTATGAGACCGAAGGTGCGTTTCTCCAAGAGGGATATTCCGAATAACGTTCCCACCGGATACCTACCAGTTACTTCTCAGCGGTTGAAAACGGCCACATACGACTATCTATCCGTCCGGCGTTCCGCTCACGTATGGGAAGGGTTGTTCCTTCCCGACCCAACGATGTCACTCACGACTCAACCGCTAGAGCAGGCGAATCGACGAATACTCCGGGACAAAACCTGTCTCGTAACGGGATCTTCACGGGGGATCGGTCGAGAGATCGCACTGGAGTTCGCGAGACACGGTGCCGATGTTGCGGTAAACTACTGTACATCGGAAGCCGCGGCCAACGAAGTTGTCGACAGTATCGACGCCGCAGACGAAAACGCGATCTCGGTTCAGGCGGATGTCTCCGAGCCGACCGAAGTCGAACAAATGGCCGAAACGGTCCACGACGAGTTCGGCCCGATCGACGTCCTCGTAAACAACGCCGGACTTACGATCGACAAGACGTTCGAGGAGATGGAACACTCCGACTGGGAACGCGTCATCGATGTCAACCTCGGTGGGGTGTTCAATTGTACGAGCGCGTTCTTCGACGATATCAAACGGGCCGACGAAGGGCGACTCATCAACATCTCCTCGGTCGTCGGACAGCAAGGCAACTACGGACAGGCGAACTACGCGGCCTCGAAAAGCGGCCTCTTCGGGTTCACCCGGACGTTGGCGCTCGAGTTGGCCGACTCGGAATCGACGGCGAACTGCGTCGCCCCCGGGTTCACCGAGACCGATATGCTGACGAGTGTTCCGGATCGTGTTCGTGAGAAGATTCTGCAGCGGATCCCGCTTGACAGATTCGCCGAAACCGAAGATATCGTCGGGATCGTTCGCTTTCTCGCGAGCGAGGAATCCGGTTATATGACCGGACAGGTGCTCGGGATCAACGGCGGCATGGAGTGGTGATCCGGGCGGCGATCGAACGCTTTTATACGGAATATCGGGAAACCTCGACGAGTTTAGCTATCGCCTTCGAGCATCCAGCCGAAGCGCTTCTCCCAGTACTCCTCGCTCGGCGGCTTTTTGCTCTTCCCGTAGGTCTTTTTGTCTCGAATCTGTCGCTCCAGAACGTCCCGTGCGTCTTTGACAGCGTGACTCGCGCCGTATCCTTCACCGGACGCGATGTAGAGTCCCTGATCCGTGTGTAATCGGATCCGAGCCAAAAGCAGCGGCGTCCCACGGAGCTTCTCGTCGTGTTCGTGGAGATGGATCTTCGCGTCCAAGACGTTCATACCGTGATCGCGGTCATCGAACTTATCGACCATCGCGACGATATCGTCGTAATCTAGATCGTCTATCAGATCGCTCCCGTAGACCTGCACCGCGCGGTTTCCACCAGCCTCCCAGGTGAGCGAATCGAGAACGTCAGTCTTCGTAACAATACCGTGTGGACTCCCGTCGTCGGTGACGACGAGCGATGAACTGTCGACCTCGAACATCTTTTCGACCGCCGCCTGAAGCGTCTCGTCGGGGTTGATCGTACGCACTGGCGAAGCCATCACGTCCCGAACTGGGAGATCGAGGATTCGAGAGAGTTCCCCTTCTCGCGCGCCGAAACCGCCGCCTCGAGTGCGACCGGAGCTATCGGAGACGGTTCCACCGAACGAGTCGATCCCGTCGATGTCTCCGCCTTGACTCTGTTGTTCGGGACGGATCGTCAAATCAATGATATCGTAGAGGCTGAGAATACCGACGGCCGTATCGCCTTCGACGACCGGGAGGTGCGTGATTCGGTTTTCTCGAAACACGTGCAACGCGTCACCGATCGTCGACTGCGGTTCGAGTGAAACGAGATCGTGAGACGCTGCTTCCGCCACTGTCGCCGCATCGAGGAACGATTGAACTTTCCCGAGGATATCGTCGGCGGTAACGACACCGATCAGTTCTTGCCCCTCGAAAACGGGTAGCAGTTGCGAATCGCTGTCGATCATCAGTTGTGCGACTTTCCGGATGTCCTCGTCAGGAGTTAGCCGTGGAACGTGCCAAACGAGCGATCCGATTTTCTCGGTAGGCTGTCGATGGGAGTTGGCCAGCTGGCGTCTCGTGATGACGCCCTCAAACTCGTCGCCGTGGACGACCACTCCTTTGACTGCGGAATCCTCGAACGAACTGGCGAGTTTCGACACCCGGGCGTCCGGATCGAACTCGACGTACTCTTCGGAGACAATGTCGGCGATGTCCATATCCGACGCTTCGTTCCGGAATCTCAAATATCCGCCGACGATTCCCACAGACTGGCGTCCAAATAGCATCAATAATAATGTACGATTCTGCAAACTATCGGGACGGTTAGGATTCGGCGTCGAGATACGCTATCGCTTCTTCGTCGGAAACCTGATCGAAACGCTCGTAGAACTGGCCGACGCCTCGAAAATCACGTGGCGTGTCGAGACAGACGACTTCGTCGGCCATCTCCTCCAGCCCTCGGATGGTCTCCGGCGGACCGACCGGTACTGCAACTACGATACGTTCGACCGCAGTTTCACGAAGCGTCTGGAGACACGCCTTGATCGTCGATCCAGTGGCGACACCGTCGTCCACCACGACTACCGTCTTTCCGAGGAGAGTCGGATCTGGACGATCTCCCCGGTACCGTGCGGCTTTCTCCCTCGCGGTTTCTGCCTTCGCCTCGCGTTGCGTTTCGAAATACTCCTCGTCGATGCGGTTGCCGACGAACGCGTCCTCGTTGCGCCAAACCGTCCCGTCGCTCGCGACGGCACCGATCGCGTACTCGGGGTTCCCGGGCGCTCCGATCTTCTGTGCGACGACGATGTCGAGCGGGACGCCGAGCACATCTGCGACGGCCCGTCCGATCGGGAGTCCGCCCCTCGGAATCGCGAGGACGAGGTCCGCGTCGACCCGCCGATCGCGGAGCGTTTCACCGAGCTTCTCACCGGCCTCCGTGCGATCTTTGAATCTGGAGGAGCCAAGCATCATAATTGGTAGCACGTACCGAAATATATATCCCAACACCTGTTCTCGCGCGATAGGAACGGCCGCGACCGTGAAACCGGACTGCGGCGTCTAGCCACGCATGGCTCCAGACGCCGAGCACCTCGTATCGATCCCGGTCGACGGTATCGAGCTGGAAGGGGACGTACGGATCCCGACGGACGCGTCCGGCGTCGTCATTTTCGCTCACGGAAGCGGTTCCAGTCGGAAGAGCCCGCGAAACAGATTCGTGGCCGAGACGATCCGCAGCCGCGGCCTCGGAACGCTGCTCTTCGATCTGCTCACCGAAACGGAAGACCGAGTTCGGGAGAACCGATTCGATATCCCGCTGTTGACCGATCGACTCATAGCTGTCACCGAATGGCTCCGTGGATACAGCGGTGACGTGAGCGTCGGTTACTTCGGATCGAGTACGGGAGCCGCAGCTGCGCTCCGTGCGGCCGCACGGGTAGGGACCGTAGATAGCGTCGTCTCGCGAGGCGGGCGCGTCGACTTAGCCGACGACGTTGCGGGCGACGTTCGAGCGCCGACGTGTTTCATCGTCGGTGGCGAGGATACGCAGGTGCTCCAGTGGAATCGTGACGTCTACGAGCGACTCGAGTGCGAAAAGGAGCTGCACATCGTCGAAGGGGCTGGACACCTCTTCGAGGAGGCCGGTGAGCTCGAAACGGTCGCCGACGTAGCGGCAACGTGGTTCGTCGAGACGCTCCGATCAGACGCCCGTTTCGAACCGTAGCGTCAGCTATCGATCACTCCGTGTTGCTCGAAATGAAGGCGAAGCTTCAAAACCGACGTTACGGTGTAATCGCACAGTTTTTCGGTACCACGATCCGGTTTGAATCCGATCGCCGTTCCGGCGGCTCGAAGCATTGGCCGATCGGTAGGTCCGTTTCCGACGGCGATCGTCCGTTCCGTATCAACGCCTTCGTCGAGAGCGATCTCCTCAAGCGCCAGGTCTTTTTCGGCGTCGAGCAACGGGCCTTCGACATCACCGGTCACTGCACCGTTTCGAATCACGAGGCGGTTCGCGACGATATGATCGACGGCGACGTTCGCTCGTCGAAGTGCGGCCTCGACACCGCGCTCGAACGAACCGGTGATGATGGCGACGGTGACGCCGGATCGGCGGAGGTTGGAAATCAGATCCGCCGCCCTCGAGCGCAGTTTACACCGATCGAATGCGGCATCGACCCGCTGTTCGGGCATTCCTTTAAGCATCGAGGTTCGTTGCCGGAGCGTGCGCTCGAAGGCCGCTTCATCGCGGAGGCCCTGCTCCACAAGTCCGCGGACCTCACCGGCCACGTTATACTCTCGACCCAAAAGAGCCAGAAGATCGGACTGGGTAAGGGTCCCGTCGAAATCGAAGGCGACGAGGGTCATACAGCCCCGTTCGGTTGCCACTTATATACGTTCGCTCACCCGTTTTCAGACGGTGAGAACCGAGGGATTGCGGTTGATCGAAACAACTGAGCAATTTCGGTTTATCCAAACGGATCCCGGACGCGCGATTCTCTCACTGTCTGAGAATCGCTGACAACTACATACGATGTGGCTGAGACGTGATACGTATGTACGAGCGCGTTCTCATCGCGACCGACGGGTCCCCAGGAGCAGACGGGGCGGTCGAGTACGGTCTCACGGTAGCCGAACGATTCGACGCCGGAGTGGATGTACTCTACGTCGTAGACGCCGATATCGATCCGCTGGTGAACCGTGAAGCGGCGGAAGCGCTGCTCGAGTCGGACGAGACGATCGGACAGCGGGCGTTGACACAGATCTCCGAACGCGAACCGAGACTCGACGTCCACCAAGCGATTCGCCGGGGGACCCCATACCGGGAAATTCTCGAACACGCCGACGAACGAAACGTCGATCTCGTCGTCGTCGGAACGAGCGACTCGACCACCGAGTACCTCGGAAGCACGGCGGAGCGGGTGATCACATTCTCCAGTGTTCCGACTCTCGCGGTACCTTGGGGAGATCCGAACACCCCATCGCTGGAAACGATCGACGACGTGGTCGTTCCGCTCGACGGGAGCGATGCCGCGGACCGAGCCGCAGAACACGCCCTCGCGTTCGCCGAACTGTTCGGTGCGACCGTACACGGCCTCTACGTCGTAGATACGACGGTCTACGATCTGGAGGATTCTCCCCGAAGCATCATCGGACTCCTCGAGGAGGGCGGCGAAAACACGCTCGAAGCGCTCACACAGCAGGCCGAATCCGTACAGGTACCGTCAACGTGGCGGGTGACCAGGGGGCGTCCGGCGGCGGAGATATTCGAGCGCATCGACGCGGTCGGAGCGGATCTCATCGCCATGGGAACGCGGGGGCGAAGCGGCCTTCCGGAGCATCTCCTCGGGAGCACGACCCGACGGATCGTTCGGGACGCCTCGTGTCCGGTTCTGTCGGTCAGCTGATCGCTCGATGGAGCGATCTCTGTGTTATCACCTGACAGGAATCCACACGCGTATTTATACCAAACACGTTCGTGTTTCGAGCCATGTTTATCGCCTGTGTCGGTACCGAACGGTTCGTACGGCACGTCCTGTGGGAATGAAATAAATGTTCGAGAACGTCGTCACTACTCAACGGACCTCGGTACGTGACAGTCGACAGCTAGTTCGAGTGAGAGCCGCGGAGATAGGAGATCCGCTTATATCGAGGGCGGTCCCGGGAGTGACGAGCGTCGACCCGTCGGCTCCGGTCCGCCGTTCCGACCAAACATGAGCGAGGATACGGCTACGATCGATCGGAGCGGGAGTGAGGGGGCGGACGACGCCGACGACTGGCATGCGACCGAGCTGGCTGATGTCTACGCGAAGCTCGACACGGCATCCGAAGGCCTCGATCCGGAAGAAGCACGCACGCGACTCGAACGGTACGGCCCTAACGACATCGAGGCGGAGGAGGGGATCTCACCGTGGCGGATACTACTCGAGCAGTACTCCTCGGCGCTGATCTGGATCCTCATCGTCGCGGCACTCGTGATGGTCGCTGTCGGTCACACGATCGACGCTGCAGTCATCGCTGGCATCGTCGTTTTCATTACCGTCTTCGGCTTCGCGCAGGATTATCGCGCCGAACGGAGCATCCAGGCGCTCCGGGAGATGTCGACGACGCACGCGATCGTCCGGAGAGGCGGTGAAAAACGAGAAATAGACGCAAAAAGGCTGGTCCCTGGCGACATCGTCTTCGTCGAATCGGGCGACATCGTCCCGGCGGACGCACGTCTCATCGAGGAGTCGAACCTGCAGGTTAACGAGTCGTCGTTGACGGGCGAGAGCCTCGGCGTTTCGAAAGAACTCGGCACGATCGACGCCGAGACATCGCTCGCCGAGCGGAAGAACATGGTCTACAAGGATACCGTCGTCGAACGCGGCTCCGGCGTCGCGGTCGTAGTCGAGACCGGCCCCGAATCCGAGATCGGCCAGATCGCGACCGCTCTCGGGGAGGCCGAAGATCGGGAGACGCCGTTTCAGTCCGAGCTGGATCGGCTCGGAAAACTCATCGCCGTCGGCGTCGTCGCGGCGGTCGGGATCATCGCCCTCGTCGAACTCGTTATCGGCGATACCCCGCCGCTACAGGTCTTTCTGACCGCGGTCGGGATCGCCGTCTCGGCGGTGCCGGAAGGGTTGCCGGCCGTCGTCACGCTTTCGCTCGCACTCGGCGCGCGACGGATGGCCGAAAAGAACGCGCTCGTCCGCAGGTTGCCGATCGTCGAGGCGCTCGGCTCCGTCGACGTCATTTGCACCGACAAGACGGGAACGCTCACCGAAGAGGAGATGACGGTACAGCGCATCGCCGCGAATCGTGAGATCTACAGCGTGACCGGATCCGGCTACGACATCGACGGCGAGTTCCGGCTCGACGAGGAATCGATCGAGACCGACCGCATCGAGGAACTACTCCGCTGTGGAATGTTGTGTAACAACGCCGATATCGGCGTCCGAGACGAGGAAGACGAGTCAAAAGTGGCTGATGAGGAGAACGGCGAGCGCGTCTATCTCGGAGATCCGACCGAAATCGCACTGCTCGTCACCTCCCAGAAAGCAGGACTCGATCGCGACCGTCTTACGGAAGCGTATCCGCGGGTTGGCGAGGTGGAGTTTACGTCCGCCCGAAAGCGGATGACGACCGTCCACCAGACACCGGAAGGCGAGACAGTCGCATACATGAAGGGGGCTCCGGAGACGGTTCTGGAACGCTGCGATCGCGAGCTCGTCGACGGGGAGATCGTCGAACTCACCGACGATCGGAAGGCCGAACTCGAAGCCCGAAACGAATCGTTCGCCGAAGACGCCCTCCGCGTGATGGGCTTTGCTTATCGACCCGACGCGCCGGAGAACGCCGGCGAAGACATCGAAGAGGAGATGGTGTTTCTCGGGCTGCAGGGGATGCTCGATCCGCCACGGCCCGAGGTCCCGGAGGCGATCGCCGGTTGTCTGGACGCCGGTATCAACGTCGTGATGATCACCGGCGACAACGCGGTGACGGCGCGTGCGATCGGCGAAGAGATCGGTCTCCGGTCGGCGACGGTCGTGACCGGGAGAGAACTCGAAGAGATGTCCGACGAAGAACTGGCCGAACGCGTCGAAGACGTCGATATTTTCGCTAGAACCGCTCCCGAACAGAAGACGCGAATCCTCAAAACGCTCCAGTCGAAGGGGCATACGGTCGCCATGACCGGCGACGGCGTCAATGACGCACCGGCAGTGAAAAACGCCGACGTCGGCGTCGCGATGGGGATTCGGGGAACCGACGTCACCGAGCAGGCCTCGGATATCGTCCTGCTCGATGACAACTTCGCGACAATCCGGGATGCGGTGGAAGGCGGTCGCCGGATCTTCGATAACGTCCGGAAGTTCGTCAACTACCTGCTCTCGGGCAACGGCGGCGAGGTGACGATGATCTTTACGGGATCGCTGGCCGGCTTTGGGCTCGTCATCACGCCGATTCAGATCCTCTGGATTAACGTCGTCACCGACGGGATCCCGGCGCTCTCGATGGGCGTCGATCCGGCGGCGGACGACATCATGGAACGGGAACCGCGACCACCGGAGGAGGGCGTCATCACCAAACGGATCGTGACCTCCGTCGTCGGCATCGCGATATTCATGACCGTCTGTCTCTTGCCGCTTTTCACGCTCAACTTCTTCGGGGAGCTGATCCCGGGCTACGACGTGACCGGAGCGCTCTTCGGCTGGAGTCCCGGCTACGAACCGAGTCGGGAGCTCGCTCAGACGATGGTGTTCAGCGGGTTCGTGGTCTTCGAAATCGTGCGCATTCAGGCGATTCGACACCGCTACGGACTCGGGCTTTTCTCGAATCGGTGGCTCGTCATCGCCATCGCCGTCGCGGTCACGTTGCAGTTGCTCGTTCTCTACACGGCGACGGGACAGTTCCTCTTCGGCGTGGAGCCGCTCGGGCTCGTCCACTGGGCACAGATCGCGATCGCCGCAGTCGTCTTCGCGCTGTTGATGGGGCTTTTCGTGAAAGTACAGGATCGGCACTTCGATCGGTACTGACGCGATCGACTATCTGCTCGAAACACTATTGCCGAAGCCGACCGTTCATACGAATATGGGCCTGATGTGCAGCCTCTATGGACACCAGTGGCACCACGCCGGTACGTACGAGGTCATCGTTAGGGACGATGGGCTCCTCGGCTGTCCGTTCGAGTGTACGGTTTGCGGAAACGAGTCGATCGTAGAGCGGTAGTACGCGATCCGACACGCGTTGGACGTGAGACGCAGCCGATCGGTGAAGAGATCTCCTGAGTGATCGGCGCTGGCCTCCCGGGACTGATCCAATTACTGCGAGACGCCGACCACGACGAACGTCTCCAGCCGCGTCTCCTCGTGGACGATCTCGAATCCGGCACCCTCGAGGGCGTCGACGGCGTGGCTCGCGGCGTATCGCTCCTCGGGGGTGGACCCGCCTTTCCCCTCCCCTTCCGACGACCAATCAGCGATGACGAGTTTTCCTCCCGATCGAAGCACGCGAGACAGTTCCGCTATCGAAGCGTCACTGGCGAACTCGTGATACGTCATCGTCGAAAACGCGCCGTCTAACTCGTCCGTTTCGAACGGTAACGTTTCGGTGTCGCTCGTGACGAGCTCGACGTTTTCCGGAACGCCCTTTTCACGGTATCGTTCGTGCATCGCCTCCTGTACGTCGACTGCGTACACCGTTTCTGCGTACGGCGAGACGTCGTCGGTGAAAAATCCGGTCCCGCTCCCGAGGTCGGCGAGGACGTCCCCGGCCGACGGATCGAGCGCGTAGAGGAGTTCCTCACGGGAGAGATATCGGTAGCGCTTCGCAGCATCTTCTAATTTCTCTGCTTTTTCGGCGTCGAACGTATGAAACACCATAGCTCCGTTTCGTATCGCCGACAGTAAAACCAGTCGCATCGCGCTCCACGAGAAGCCACTCGGCGGAGATTCGGTTCAAACTGCAGCTGTATGCAGTTAATGACTTATTACCGGTCAAACGGACGTGCTATTTTATAACATAGGATGACACACGATGTATGCTACGCATGATCCAGCGAAACCCAGGGGTGGGCGCAGTATGACTCATCAGCGGTTTGAGGACGGCAAACGCGTCGTCGAGCGGTGGGACAGATGCTTTACCG
>CAYQWI010000046.1:7734-9801 GCA_964421165.1 uncultured Natronomonas sp. | reverse complement strand
CCGTCATGAACGGAACGAGTTCCGGTAGATTCTCACCGATCTTTGTCATCTCGACGCCGGTTTCGGTTCGAAAGTCGGCACAGAGCCGCGCGATCGCCCACTCGCGAGCGGTGATGTACGTCCGATCACGGAGGAATTCGTTGGCGCGGTCGTACGTCGACCCGTCGATCTTCGAGAACTTCGTGTACTCGCGAACGTCTTCCGGAACCGCTGGTTCTTCGCCCTGTGGCTCGGCTTCGGAGCTCTCGCCGTCGTCGGAAGAATGATCGGGGGCGTCTCCTGCGGTCGGCTCCTGGAAATCGTCGGCCATACCGACCGTAGCGCCTCGGGACTGATAGAGATTATCGTAGCCAGTCGGACGTTTCTACGCCCGTTATTCGGTGGTGTCCCCCGGTCTCCCCCGGTTCTTTTTAATTCGTTTAAAACTACTATAAAAAGCGCATCGCCGTTGTTCGACGGTTGAACGATCGTGTTTCAAGACGAGCGGTAGGCGGGAGGCTTTTGCTCTCACGGAATAAGGCCCTGATATGAAGACGTTGTTAGGGATTGGTGGAAGCGAGGACTCGTTGTACGCGCTCGAGAAGGCAGTCGATAGAGCAAAAACGGCCGGAGACGAGCTGACCATAGCGATCCTCGAAAATCCGGACGCATCACTCACGACGGAAGAGATACGCGAACAGGTGACGGACGTACTCGACGAGGCGGCGTTCGAAGCGGAGGTTAGAACACTTTCGGGACACCCTGGTAGTCAACTCCTCGAAGCGGCCGAGCGCGAATCGTTCGACCGGATCGTCCTCGGCGGCGGTGAAACCAGTCCGCTCGGAAAAGTACAGCTCGGATCGATCGCGGAGTTCGTCCTGTTGAACGCTCGAACGACGGTGACGCTCATCCGATGACTCGCGAGTACCCCGACGAGATAGCAGGTCCGTACGAATCCCCTCCACTCGAGTTCGAAGACCGCGAGGGTCGACGTATCGAGATTCGACGCTACGATGACGGGCCCGAACCGCTCGTCGATATGTATCTCTCGTTCGATCCCGAAGACCGCGCACAGGGGATCCCGCCGACGAACGAAGGGAGCATCCGAAACTGGCTCGATGCGCTGCTCGCCGACGAGTGTGTCAACGTCGTCGCCCGGCACGGCGAACGACCGATCGGTCACGCGATCTTGGTCCCGGACGGGGAAGACGCATCGGAGCTCGCGATTTTCGTGCTCCGGGAGTATCAAAACGCCGGTATCGGCACGGAACTTATCGAGGGGCTCCTCGGCGCGGGACGGGAGGAAGGAGTCGAACACGTCTGGCTCACTGTGGAGCGGTGGAACAAGCCTGCGACTGTCCTGTATCGGAAAGTCGGGTTCGTCCCGACTGACGACGGGAGCTTCGAACTCGAGATGGCGGCGACGCTGACGGAATAGCCGAGCAACCGTATCTCCGCGATTTTCGCGATCGCATTTATATACTAAAGCGAGACCAGACACGGATATGGTGTGAGAATCGTCCCGTGGCGAACACGGCCGGAGCCCGACGCACCGCCACGGGCCGAACGAGCGTCGGCTGTTCGCCAAACTGCGCGGACCGTTCGCCGTCAGACGGACAGTACCGGCTGTGAAGCGTGAGCGATCACGTACTCGGCCGCCTTGGCGATCACGGCCTCTGTCTCGCCGGTGACTGGCTCCCGCGGGACGACGATGAATTCGACTTCGAGCATCTCGGCAACGTCGAGGATAACACTCCCGGGATGTTGTGTCAGCCTGGAGACCGAGAAGCCACAGGCGGAGGAGTGTTCGATCGGGATCTCACCGGCCATCGTACGGACGCCGTCCATGACTTCTTCGCCGTGATCGGCGATGGCCGTCGGTTCGATCGTCCCATCGTCGATCGCGCCGGCGGCGTTCTCGCCGAGGAGATACAGCGCGTGAACACACGCGTCGTACCGATCCGCGATCGCGATAGCGTACTCGACGGCGTCCAGTGCCGTTTGCGTTCCGTCGACCGGCGCCAGTACCGTCTCGATCTCCATACCGTACGGTTAGAGTGTGTTAATAAAAATGTACACCGTTCGAAT
>CAYQWI010000046.1:0-7634 GCA_964421165.1 uncultured Natronomonas sp. | reverse complement strand
CTCATCGGACGGATCGATCTCGAGCATCCAACCCTCACCGAACGGATCGTCGTTGATTAACTCCGGCGCATCGACGAGGTCGTCGTTGACGGCGACAACCTCACCGGATAGCGGCGCATACAGATCCGAAACCGCCTTGATCGACTCGATAACGCCGAACTCGGAACCCGCTTCGATCGCCTCGCCGACTGTCGGCAGCTCGACGAAGACGATATCGCCGAGTTCGTCCTGTGCGAAGTCCGTGATACCGATGCGGACGGTGTCGCCGTCGCGTCGCGCCCACTCGTGCGTCTCCAGATAGCGGCAATCGTCGGGTAGCTCGAAGCTCATAGTTGTCGTATCATCGGTGGGGATTGTAGGGTTATCGGCTTTTCTCCCGTCGTTGGCTATTCGCGATAGCCGTGAGACGGGCCAATCATATCACATTCGAATAATATGAGTGGGTGCAACACAATCTCTTTCCGTTCCGTATTCGAAAGTGGGTGCGTATGGACGGAGCGATTCGAATCCTACACGTCGACGATGAGCCCGAGATCGCGGATCTCACCGCGACGTTTCTGGAGCGCGAAGACGACTCCTTCGTCGTCGAGACGGCGACAAGCGTCTCCGAAGGGCTCGATCGGCTCACCGAGGGATTCGACGGGATCATCAGTGATTACGACATGCCGGAGACGGACGGACTGACGTTCCTACAGCACGTCCGTGAGACATATCCTGATCTCCCGTTCATTCTGTTCACGGGGCAAGGAAGCGAGGAGATCGCGAGCGACGCGATCTCTGCCGGAGTCACGGATTATCTCCAGAAAGAGGGCGGAACGGGTCAGTATACGGTTCTCGCAAACCGGATGCAAAACGCGGTCGAGCAGTACCGGTCGAACCGCGCTCTCGAAGCGAGCCAGAAACGGCTTTCACTGTTTATCGAACAGTCTCCACTTGGTGTGTTGGAGTACAACGAGGCGTTCGAGATCGTTCGGTTGAACGAAACCGGCGAAGAGATCCTCGGATACTCCGAATCGGAGCTACGAGGCCGCAGCTGGGAGACGCTCGTCAGCGACGCGAGCTATGAGAACGTCGATGCGGTCACCGACGCACTGTCGAAAGCCGAGGGCGGATACCACAGTATCGACGAAAACGTCCGAAAGGACGGTGAACAAATCATCTGTGAGTGGCACAATCGGGTCATCACTGACGACGATGGGGACGTCGTGGCGATCTTATCGCAGTTCCAAGAGATCACCGAGCGAGAAGAGAACAGACAGCGTCTCGAAGCCGCAATCGATAATCTGCCGGGACTGGTCTATCGGTGCCGGAACGAAGCGGATTGGCCGCTGGAACTCGTTAGGGGATCCTGCGAAGAGTTGACCGGATACTCGGCGAGTGAGTTTCTCGAAGAGGTTCGTCGGTTCGAACGGATCATCCATCGAGACGACGTAGAGTACGTCACGGACGGAGCGAAGCGCGGACTCGCGACCGACGGAGCCTACGAGCTCACGTATCGGATCGTCCGAAAAGACGGCGAGATTCGGTGGGTCTGGGAGCGCGGAAAGCTCGTCGACGTGCCGGCCAAGGACGAAAAGCTACTGGAGGGACTACTGATCGACATCACGGATCTCAAACGGGGCGAACTCGAATTCGAACGAACCGACACGGTGCTGTCGACGCTGTTAGAACATCTCCCCGTCGGCGTGTTGGTCGAGGACGAATCCAGAAACATCCGGACGGTGAACCCGACGCTTCTGGAGATGTTCGACGCTGAGATGTCACCGTCGGATCTCGAAGGTCGAAACTGTCGAGAGATGGCAAACGAGCTGAAAGGCGTTTTCGAGAACCCGGGTCGGTTCCTCGAATCGACGGAGGACAAAGTCGGTACCGAAGACCCGACGACGGGAGAGACGCTCCCGCTGGCGGACGGGCGGATCCTCGAACGCGACCACATCCGGTATGAGCTTCCGGACGGCCCCGCGGATCTGTGGGTGTACTACGACGTGACCGAGGAACGCGAACGGCAGCGGTTGCTGACCGGACTGTTCGAGAAATCGCTCGATGGGATCAGCTTCTTGAACATACTGACGGACGACGACGGAGATCCGATCGATTACGAGTACAAATACGTCAACGATCGGTTCGAGGAACTGACCGGGCTGGACGCCGAGGGAGTCATCGGAAAGCGGGCGACGGAGGTCATGGACGGTATCGAGGAGACGCCGTTCATCGAGACGTTCGGCGAGGTCGCGCTCGGCGGCGAGCCGATCAGGTTCGAACAGTACTCCGACCCGCTCGATCGGCACTTCGAAGTCTCGGCGTTCTCACCCAGCCGCGGCGAGTGTATCTCCATTTTCTCGGATATCACCGATCGGAAAGAGAGCGAGCAAAAGCTTCGAGAGCGAACGTTGCAGCTCCGCGGCGTCCTCGATAGCGTCGAGGCGACGCTGTGGATGCGCGATACGGACAACCGGTTTCTGCTGATGAATCAAGAGTACCGTGAGCTGTTCTCGATCGGGGAGAACGAAGACATCGTCGGGAAACATCCCACAGACCTCTTTTCGCCCGAAACCGCCGCGGAGTTCCTCGACCACGACCGCGAAGTGATCGAGCACGAGACGCCGATCGAGGTAAAGAAAGAGCTCCCCACGGAGCGGGGGGATCGAACGTACCTCATCCGGGTTACGCCGCTTTTCGACGACGACGGCGAGTTGTACGCCACGTGCGGAATCGCTACGGATATCACGGAGCACGAACACCGGAAGCGACAGTTACAACAACAAAAAGAAAAGCTCGAATCGTTCGCCGACATCGTTTCACATGATCTTCGGAACCCGCTTCAAGTGGCGAAAGGGAGGATCGAACTGGCGCGCGAAGAGCGCGATAGCGCCGATCTCGCGGCCGCGGCCGACGCGCTCGATCGAAGCCAGGCGCTGATCGACGATCTCCTCACGCTAGCCCAGCAGGGAGTGGACGTACGAGACATCGAACCGCTCGATCTTTCGGACGTCGTTCGAACGTGTTGGGGTCACGTCGAAACAGGTGACTCGACGCTCACCGTCGCCGACGATGTGATCGTTTCGGCGGATCGAAGCCGACTCACCCAGTTACTCGAGAACCTCATCGCGAACGCGGTCGAGCACGGGTCGTCCGATTCGGAACGGACCGAAGCGCTCACCCTCACCGTCGGAGCACTCGACGATGGCTTTTATCTCGAAGACAACGGAACTGGGATATCCGAAAGCGAGCGGGGTCGGGTGTTCGAAAGCGGATACACCACGGCGACCGGCGGAACCGGCTTCGGGCTGAGTATCGCGAAGGAAATCGCCGAGGCGCACGGGTGGACGATCGGCGCGACGAAGGGGACGGATGGCGGTGCGCGGTTCGAGATCAGCGGCGCAGAGACGCTCGAAAATCAATAAAACGGCAGTTCTTCGACGATGGCCCCTTTCGCGTCGCCCCGAACGACGACCCCGATCTCCGTCCCCGGCTCAGCGTATTCGACCGGCACGTACCCCAATCCGATCGCGTCCCCGAGTGTCGGGCTCATCGTCCCGCTGGTTACCGCTCCGATCGGTTCGTCGTCGACGACGATGTCGTATCCGTGTCGCGCGATACCGCGTTCGGTGAGCCGAAATCCGACGAGTCGTTCGTCGACACCGGTTCTCTCAACTGTAGCGAGGGCGTCTCGGCCGACGAAGTCGGTGTCGAGATCGACGACGAAATCGATGTTCGCCTCGTAGGGTGTTCTCGGATTCTCGTCGGGGTGAAAATCCTGTCCGGAGAGGAGAAAGCCGGCCTCGAGTCGAAGCGTGTCGCGCGCGCCGAGTCCGCAGGGCTGACACTCGAGTGCGGACCAGACGGTCGCCGATTCGTCCGCGTCGAACAGCAGTTCGACCCCGTCCTCACCGGTGTAGCCGGTTCGTGCGAGCAGACAGTCGACACCGGCAATCTCGCGAGCGGCGACGGTAAATCGAGGGATATCGACGGAGCCATCACACAGTTTTTCGAGCAGTTCGATCGATTTCGGACCCTGGACCGCGATCATCCCGAAACGTTCGGTGACGTTCTCGACGGTGACGTCGAGTTCCCACTCGTCGGCGTGATCGACCCACCGATCGTACGTATCGGCGTCGTGACCGGCGTTGGGGATGAAAAGGTACGTCGCCGCGCTCAGCGGGCTGGTCGGCTCCGGGAGCCGATAGACGACGGTGTCATCGAGCATGACGCCGTCCGAATCGGTGATCGCCGAGTACTGCGCGTCGCCGGGGGCCAGTTCGGTGACGTCGTTCGTCGTCAGCCGATTCATAAGCGCCGTCGCGTCGGGGCCGGAGACTTCGATCTCGCCCATGTGTGACACGTCGAATTTGCCGGCCGACTCGCGGACGGCCTCGTGTTCGGTTCGGATCGAGTCGAACTCGACGGGCATCTCCCAGCCGCCGAACGAAGTTACTTTCGCGCCCGCCGAAGCGTGCTCCGCAGAGAGCGGGGGCTGTCGCAGTGACATGGTGTGAACTCGACGCTCCCGGAGTAAGTATTTATTTGTCGGGGGGGAACCGAGACGGAGCATGGGACTGTTGGAGCGGCTTCGCGGCCGCGAGGCGCGGGTCGGGATCTTCGTCGACGGGCCGAACGTCTTCCGCCCCGAGTTCGACGTCGACCTCGACGAGCTCCGGGAACTCGCTCGCGAGGAGGGGACGGTCGCGCTCGCCCGCGTTTACGTGGACGAAAAAGCGGGAAGCGGGCTGATTCAGGCCGCCGAGGCGCGCGGGTTCGAAGTCGTGACCACGAGCGGCGACGTGGACGTAAAGCTCGCGGTTGATGCGGTCGAAGCGGCCGTCGCCGATCAGATCGACACGGTGGTCGTCGTCTCCCGCGACACCGATTTCAAACCCGTTCTCGAAACGGCTGCCAAGCGCGGACTCAGAACGGTCGCCGTCGCCCCCGGCACCCACGGTCGGTCCGACGCGCTGAGAAACGCCGCACACCACGAGATCACGCTGGAGTAAAATGACAAGTGTACTTGTCCTTCTCGGTATCGGGCTCGTCGGAACCGCCGTCGTCTGGGTCGGTTCGTCGGCGCTCGAACGATCCTCGGCCCGTCTCGGGCGACACTACGGCCTTCCGCGGCTGATTCAGGGGGCCATCCTGGCGGCGGTCGGCTCGTCGGCCCCCGAGATCGCCAGCACGGTGATCGCGACGGTTCGGTACGGCGAGTTCGAACTCGGCGTCGGCGTGATCGTCGGCTCGGCGGTGTTCAACATCCTGGTGATCCCGGCACTGTCGGCGCTTTTGTCGGACGGAACGCTCGACACCGGCCGCGACGTCGTTTACAAGGAAGCGCAGTTTTACATGCTCTCGGTGGCGGCGCTGTTTCTCGTCCTCGCGCTCGCCGTGATCTATTATCCGGCGGAAGGCCCCGGACTCGAAGGGAACCTCACACGGCCGCTCGCGCTGTCGCTGATCTTGCTCTACGGCCTGTACGTGTTCATCCAGTATCTCGACGTGAGCGACGCCGAAGTACGGACGATTTCGCTTTCGAGACGATCGCTGGCTACCCAGTGGGGACTGCTCATCGGCGGGATCGCGCTCATCATCGCGGGCGTCGAGGGGCTCGTCTTCGCCGCGATCGGCCTCGGAGAGGCGTTCGAAACGCCGTCGTTCCTGTGGGGCCTTACCGTCGTCGCCGCCGCGACGAGCATTCCGGACGCGTTTATCAGCGTCGCGGCGGCCCGAATCAACGAGCCGGCGGTCTCGCTCGGCAACGTCCTCGGGAGCAACATATTCGATCTGCTCGTCGCCGTCCCCGCCGGCGTCATTATCGTCGGTGCGACGACGGTCTCGTTCGCCGCAGCCGTTCCGATGATGGCGTTTTTGGTTCTCGCAACGATCGTCCTCTTCGCGTTTTCGCGAACCGGCATGGAGATCACGAACGGCGAGGCGACGGCGATGTTGGCGCTCTACGGCGTCTTCGTCGGCTGGCTGCTGTTGGAGAGCGTCGGGTTTGTCGACGTCATATAAGGTGTCGTTTTTATGTCGGCAGCCGAATCACCGACCATGTACGACGGACCGGTTCTCGATAACCATCTCCATCTCGATCCGATCAACGGCCGCGGTGTCGAAGCCGCCGAAGCGTTCGCGGACGCCGGCGGGACGCACCTCAACGTCCTCAACAAGCCCTCTTGGAATCTCGTCGGCGATGTCGACGATTCCGACGGGTTCCGGGAGGCGTTCGAAATCACGATCGAGGTGACCGAAGCGGCGGACGAACTCCTTTCCGGGCGTGCGTGGCCCGTCCTCGGTGTCCACCCTGCGCTCATCTCACAGCTGATCGATCGGGGGTACGAACCGGACGACGCCGCCGAACTGATGAAATCCGGGATCGATGTCGCCGCCGAATACGTCGCGGAGGGACCGGCACTCGCGATCAAATCCGGACGCCCACACTACGACGTCGACGACGCGGTGTGGGACGCCTCGAACGACGTCATGCGTCACGCCTTCGCCCGCGCCGCCGAGGTCGGCTGTGCCGTCCAGCTCCACACCGAAGGCGGCGAGGAGTTCGGTGCGATCGCCGAATGGGCCGAATCGGAGGGATTGCCCCGAGAGCGCGTCGTCAAGCACTACTCCGGCGGATACGTCGACGGGCTGATTCCGAGCGTCATCGCGCACAAAGACGAACTCGAGCGGGCCTGCGGCGGTGATTGGGGCTTCTTCATGGAGACGGACTTCATCGACGATCCGGACCGCCCCGGTGCCGTCCTCGGCCCGAGAACCGTCCCGAAGCGGACGCGGTGGCTCGCCGAGAACGGACGCGAGGAGTGTTTATATCGGGCGCACGTCCAGACGCCGGCCCGCGTCTACGGCGTCGATACCGAAGCGACGCTCGATGCGTGATCGTTCCCGAAGCGACGCTCGATGAGCGATCCTCTCGGTCAGGAGCTACCGAACGGCGGCCACAAGGCACTTCTAGCTCGGACGCCTCGAAAGCGATGAGATGTCTTCGACGACTCCCCCCGATAGCCGTCCGTTCGTTGAAAGCGCCGTCGCCGGGATCGCAGCGTGGCTTTTCGGCTACGTATTCACGTATCTGCTCGTGGCGACCGATATCGAAGCCTCGCCGCTCAACCGACTCGTCGAGTTCTTCGAGGGCGAATCCGCGACCTACGAGCTCGTCGGCTGGGTGTTTTATAACGCCCACCTCGTCGACGTGTCCTACAGCGGGCTCGGACCGCTCTCGCCGCAGGGGAACTTCATCGGCGGCGACGGCTTTACACCGTTGTTATACATCGTCCCGCCGGCGCTTTTGATCGTCGCCGGGCTCGCAATCGGTCGCTACACCGGCGCGACGGAGCTGAACGACGGCGCTATCGCCGGCGCGCTCGTGACGCCCGGCTATCTCGTCCTCGCCGTGGTCGGGACGTTCGTCTTCACCGTCGAGGTGGGTGGCGCGTCCGGAGCGCCGGATCTCGTCCCCGCAGTTCTCATCGCCGGCGTCGTCTACCCGGTCGTCTTCGGGGCGATCGGCGGCGCGATCGCGGCTGTGACGGCGTCCGAAAGCCGATAGAACGCGACCGAACGGGCTTTTATAGGGATTATCGTAGCCAACCGGATGTGTCGTGGGGTTGACCCGGTCGCGTCTCTCTATCCCG
>CAYQWI010000045.1:0-9873 GCA_964421165.1 uncultured Natronomonas sp. | reverse complement strand
AGCGGGTTGTCGCAGTCGGGGTGGACGAGCGCCAACTCGTAGTAGTTGCTGTTGCGCGTTGCGGCCATGCACTGTCTTTGGGCGGGACCCGGTGCGTGATACTCCACGTCGAGTCCGAACCCTTCGGCGACCCGAGCGATCTTGATCGCGCCGGTGATCCCGGCGTCGTACTCCGGGTCGGCGCGGACGAAATCGGTCGCGCCGTTGGCGACGAAGTCGGTGTGGATTTCGAGTCCGCGGATGTGTTCCGTCTGTAGCAGCGGCGTCTCGAGGTGTGCACCGAGTCGCTTGTGACCGTGCTGGGAGATCCCGCCGTCGTGGTACGGGTCTTCATACCAGTAGTAGTCCTGTTCGTCGCAGGCTTTCCCGACGGTCAACGCGTCGCCGAACGTCTCGTACTCACAGGCGGGATCGAGCATCAGATCCATCTCGCCGCCGACCGCTTCGCCGACGGCGTGGACCGTTTCGACCTCGCGGTCGATGTCTCTGAGCCCGTCCTTGCGCCCCCAGCCGTGGATCTTGAAGCCGCCATAGCCCATCTCCAGACACTCCTCGGCGAACTCCGCGAACGCCCCGGGCGAATCGAGCCCGCCGTTTTCGTCACCGTGAAACGTCGAGGCGTACGCTGGGAGTCGGTCGCGGTAGCTCCCGAGCAGTTCGTGGATCGCCGCGTCGTAGTACTTACCGGCGAGATCCCACAGCGCGATGTCGATCGGACCGATCCCCATCCGATCGTACTTTCTGAGCGCGCGCTTCATCTCGCTCCAGTGACGCTCGCGATCGAGCGCGTCCCGCCCGACCAGATAGTCGCCCAGGAGGTTCAGTTGCGCGGCGGCAGGGGAGTTCCCGCCGACGTACTCGCCGGTGACGCCCTCGTCGGTTTCGACTTTGAGCGCGAACAGTTTTCGCTCGCTCGTCGATCCCGGTTCGTAGACGATGTTGAACCCCGTCTCGTCGGTGCCGATGTCCTCCAGCGGGTACGAAAATTCGGTACTCTCGATACGGGTGATTGTCGGTCCCATAGCGAACGAACGAAGAGGTTTCACATAAATGGGTTCGTGATACTATTCTCGTGACAGTCACGATAACAATGATAAACGGACCTCGGCTCGTCCAGCACAACCCTTAAACTGTCACCGACTGTTCTTTCAACTGTTTACTATGAGCGAAATTCGCACGGCGATCATGGGTCCCGGAAACATCGGGACCGATCTGATGTACAAGATTCTCGATCGAGGAGAGAACGTCTCGCTCGAAGCGATGATCGGTATCTTCCCGGTCGAGGAGTCGGACGGCCTTCAAGCGGCCCAAGAGAACGGGGTTCGGGTCGGGACGGACGGCATCGAGAGCCTCAAAGAGATGGCGGACGATATCGATCTCGTCTTCGAAGCCACGAGCGCGAAGATTCACGAAGAGCACGCGCCGGTGTATGAAGACCTGGGACTGTTCGCGGTCGATATGACGCCCGCCGCCGTCGGACCGTTCGCGGCTCCGGCCGTCAACCTCGATGAGGTCTCCGACGTGTCGACGAACGTCAACATGATCACCTGCGGCGGGCAGGCGACGATCCCGATCGTCAACGCGATCGATCAGGTATCGGACGTTCAGTACGCCGAGATCATCGCGACGATCGCCTCGAAAAGCGCCGGACCGGGCACGCGACAGAACATCGACGAGTTCACGCAGACTACGTCGGCCGGACTCGAAGAAGTCGGCGGAGCCGACGAGGGGAAAGCGATCATCGTTCTCAACCCGGCGGAGCCGCCGATCTTGAACCGCTGTACGATCTACACCGAAGTTCCCGAGGGGACCGATCTGGAGGAAGTCCGATCGTCGGTCTCGTCGATGACCGAGGAGATCCAGTCGTACGTCCCCGGATACGAGGTAACGCTCGATCCGATCGTCAAGGACGACCTCGGCGTCGAACTCGATGGCACGGAAGTTCTCACGACGATGGTCGAAGTCGAAGGCGAGGGACAGCACCTCCCGAGATACGCGGGGAATCTCGACATCATGACGAGCGCGGCGCTGGGTACCGCAGAACGGCTCGCCGAGAACTGGGCGGACGCGTCACAGGAGGTGGCCCGATGAGCGATATCCGTCTCATCGATATGACGCTCCGCGACGGTATGCACGCCGTCGACCACCAGTTCACTCCCGAGCAGATGGCCGACATCGCCGCAGCGCTCGATGAGGCGAACATGGACGTCATCGAGGTGTCCCACGGCGACGGAATGAGCGGATCTTCGATCAACTACGGGTTCTCCGCCGCCTCGACTGGGGAGTATCTCGACGCGGTCACCGACGTACTCACCGACACGCGCCTCGCCGTGCTGTTGCTTCCCGGGATCGGAACCGTCGAGGACCTCGAACTCGCGGTCGACAAAGGCGCTGACGTCTGTCGGATCGCGACACACGTCACGGAGGCCGACGTGTCACAGCAGCACTTCCAGTACGTCAACGACATGGGGCTCGAAGCGGCCGGACTGTTGATGCTTTCGCACATGGCGCCGCCGGAGAAAGTCCTCGAACAGGCCAAACTCATGGAGGAGTACGGTGCAGAGAGCGTCTACGTGATGGATTCCGCCGGCGCGTTGCTCCCGTCGGGCGCTCGAGAACGCGTCGAGCTTCTGGTCGACGAGCTTTCGATCGACGTCGGGTTCCACGCTCACAACAATCTCGGGCTCGGGATCGGGAACACGCTGGCGGCAGTCGACGCCGGTGCCGTGACCGTCGACGGCTGTCTCCGCGGACTCGGAGCCGGTGCCGGTAACGCACAGATCGAAGTGTTGTTGGGCGTCCTCGAAAAGGCGGGCTACGACGTCAACCCCGACTTCTTCGGGACGATGGACGCCGCCGAAGACGTTCTCCTCCCGATGCTCACCGAAGATACGATGCCCGAACTCGACAACTCCGCGTTGGCTCTCGGGTACGCCGGGGTGTACTCGTCGTTCCTGCGGCACGCCCGACGGGCCGCCGACAAGTTCGAGCTCGACCCCAGGGAGATCCTCGTCGAGCTCGGCGAGATCGGCGTCGTGGGCGGACAGGAGGACATGATCACCGACGTCGCCGCCGAGATCGCAGAGAACCGTCAGACCGAAGCCGAAGCGGACGACTGATCGATCACCTCTCCGGGCGGGAGGTTTATCGTGTTTTGGCCACTCAGTACGCCGTATGCCATCAGACTACGAGATGATAGACATCCTCGACGCCGAGAGAACGCCTTCGAAGGTTTCCGGCACGTCGCACGTCGATCTCGTCTCCGAGCTCGGCTGTGAAGAGATGCGTCCGAAAGTGTGGTTTCTCTCCCCCGGCGACGAGATGAGCTTTCACAGACAGGACGAACAGGAGGAGTTCTATTACGTCATCGAGGGGCCCGGACGCATCAAGCTCGGCGACGACGAGGAGATCCACGACGTTTCCGCGGGCACCGCGATTCGCGTTCCGCCGGAGACCCCCCGACAGATACTCAACGACACCGACGGCGAACACGTCTGGCTCGTCGTCGGCGCACCGCCGACCGAGGACGACGGACTCCCCGCCTACGACTGACGGACGTCGGTTACGAACCGATGGTTATCTCGTGACCAGCGCTTCTTCGGTCGCGTTCGGGGTCACTCGCCCCAGTCCGGTTCCGCCCGCGGCGGCGCGAAGACCTCGATCCCGCGAACATTCACGTCGCCCCGATTTTCGGCCCCGTGCGTCTCTTCGGGCGGGATGGTGAACGAATCGCCCGGTCCGACGACTGTTTCTTCGTCGCCCCGGAAGAACGTCAGCTCGCCTTCGATGATAAACCCGGTCTGTTCGTGGTGGTGGCTGTGTTCGGGAACCTTCGATTCGGGGTCGAACTCGAAGAACTGAATGCTCGTTTCCTCGCCGCTTGCCAGCTGTGTCAGATGGGTTCCGTCGACTGCTTCGCTCGATTCGTTTTCGGAAACACTAACGCGTTCCATATCGTCCCATCCTCGGACGGCATTTTATACGTACCGATAAATAACGTAGAACTTGATCAGCGAGACGAGAGTCCTGAAATGACGTAGAACTCGGTCAGCGAGACGAGAGTCCTGTCAGGGTCGGGGGCACGAATGACGCCTGACTATAACGATATAGCATAGTAATCCGGTAGACTTAATGCGCCCGTTGGGGGGAGATTACCTATGTCAGACGTAACGATTACTGACGTCGAGACGTACCTCGTCGCCAACCCGTGGAAACCGTGGGTGTTCGTCGAACTCGAAACGGATGCCGGCGTGACGGGGATCGCTGAGGCCACCACGCACGACAAGCCCCGAACGATCGCCGCGGCGATCGACGAGATGTCGGATTTCTTCATCGGACGCGATCCGTTCGACACCGAGGCGATCTGGCTGGAAATGTACCGCGACGAGTGGTTCTCGAAGAACGTCGTCAACACGACCGTCTGTTCTGCGGTCGACATGGCGTGTTGGGACATCAAGGGTAAAGTACTCGATAAGCCGGTATACGAGCTACTCGGCGGCGCCGTCCACGGAATGGAGCTTCGGGCGTACGCGAACGGCTGGTACACCGACGCGCAGGGCGAGCCCGAAGGCTTCGCCGAGGCCGCCGAACGCGTCGTCGACGACGGGTACGACGCGATGAAGTTCGATCCGTTCGGAACTGCCTGGCAGTCGATGTCCCGAAAGGATATGAACCACTCCGTCGACATCGTCCGGGCGGTTCGGGAAGCCGTCGGTCCGGACATCGATCTCCTGATAGAGGGCCACGGTCGATTCGCTGCCGGACAGGCGCTCGACATCGCGCAAAAACTCGATGAGTTCGACCCCACCTGGTTCGAGGAGCCGTGCCCCCCGGACTCGATCAACAGCCTCCGTGAAGTGGCTGATAAGTCCCCGATCCCGATCGCGACCGGCGAGCGCCACATGACCAAACACGAGTTCTACGAACTCGTCACGCGAACCGACGTCGACGTCATCCAGCCCGATCTGATGAACACCGGCGGGATTACCGAAGGGAAGAAAATCGCCGGGCTCGCGGAGGCAGACCACGTCGATGTCGCTCCGCACAACCCGCAGGGGCCGGTCGCCGGAGCGATCTACTCTCACTTCTGTACGTCCATCCCGAACTTCCGTATCCAGGAGATGTTCCAGACGTACGACGCCGACTGGGTGGAAGACCTCCTCGTGGACCCCCTCGAAGTCGAGGACGGGTTCGTGAAGGTGCCGGAAGGTCCCGGGTTCGGTATTGAGCTCAACCTGGATGTCGTCGAGGAACACGAATACACCGAAGACCGCGTGCACACGATCAATCTCTTCGAGCGCGACTGGGAATCGCGGGCGATGGATAAGCGATAAGCTCGAACGCACGTCGTTTCTAATCGATCTACAGTTCGTCGCCGCGCCCCGAAGCGCTCGCGTCGGGCCCACTCTCCGTTCGATCCGTCGGGATGAGACACCGTTCGGGCTCGGCGAGTCGGTGGAGCGAGACGATCAACAGCGCACCCGCAAGAAGCTGCAGTTCCATTCCGCCGAGGGGAAGCGCCGCCAGCGTCCCGGCCGCCCCGACGCCCGCCACCGCGGCGAGCACCGCCGATCCGCAGGCCGCACAGCCGCCGGTCGCGGTGACCAACAACACGCCGGTCGAGCCGGTTCCGAGCTCCCTGCCGGCACCCCCGTCCCTGATCTGTCGGGCGATCACGGCGACCGTGATCCCCGTCGCCCCGGCCAAGAACACGAGCAGCGCGTCCGCAAACGGATCGATAGCGCCGCCGACGAAGGGGTACAACGCGGAGAGGACCTGCAGTCGGATCGAGGGATCCGCGCCTCCGAATACGACGACGTCGAGGACGAGCCGAATATTTTCCGGGAGGACGAACAGCGAGAGTGCGACGACTGCGACGACAACGGCGAGTAACAGCGATCGCGGGGCAGACAGCACCGCTCGAACTTCGCCGCCCATCCGGTTCCAGTCGGTCGCCGTGAGCGGCAGCCAGCGGCCGAGCGATCGTCGAACGTTCATAGATCCAACGCCCCTTCGAAAACGTCGTACGACTGGGGCCCGACGACGGTGGTCACGTACTCGCCGTCGCTGAACAGCACGAACGACGGGACGACGGTCACATCGCTCTCCTCCGCGGTCGTTTCGGCAGCGTCGATCCGGTCGTCGTATCGCCCGTCGTCCATCGCTTCGATCGCCGATTCGGTGTCCACGGAAAGCGTCTCGACCTCCGTTTCGGTCCACTCCCGGACGGAGCCTTCGTCGAGTTCGTTTTGAGCGTCGTAGTATCGGTTTTTCAGCTCCCAAAACGACTCTTGATCCGCTTCGTGGACGGCATACAGCGCGTTGATCGCCGGACGGCTCCAGTCGGGGTCGACCCACGGGAGCAACCGGCCGAGATACGATACTCGGCCGTTCTCGATCGGCCCGTCGCGCAACTGCGGAAACGTCTCGGCCGCGAACGTCGCACACGACGAACACGACGGGTCGTCGAAGGCGACCACGACGGCTTCGGCGTCGGTCGGTTGTGGGCCTAATTGCGGCGTTCCGTCCGCCGCTTCGAGCGCGGGGTGATCCTCGATTTCGGAACCGCCGTTACCGCCATCAGTCCCGTCACCGTTTCCGAGACAGCCGGCGAGGCTCGCGGCGAGCACCGACGCGGTGAACGTTCGTCGTCCAATCACGCCTCTTCGGTGTCCAACTCCTCGGCGATCGACCGGTAGGAGTCCAGCGCGGTATCCGAAACCGGCCGATCGCCGAGGAGGTTCCATTCGTCGGCGTTCCATCCCGCCTCCGTTCCGACTTTCAGCGTGCCGGCATAGTTCGTGAACTCGGCGGCGAGGTACGGATTCTCGGTGTCCGCCGGTATCGCGAGCGTGGACTGCGCGTAGACGAGCGCCTCCGGATGCCCGTATTTGACCGGCGTGTAGTCTTGCGAACACAGACACATCTGCGGATGCGGCAAGACCCCGGCATCGAGGCCGTCGCGTCCGAACTTCCGCCACGCGTGGAGCCAGAACTCCCAGTACTCGTCTACAAGCGGTTCCTGTTCGAGCAGTGCCTCCCGAATCGCGTCCGGGTCCTCCGGATCGAACGGATCCTGTCCAGTGTACAGCGCGCCGATCTGACCGAGTAACACAGGGTCTGCGGGCATAGCGATCCGTCCCGCGTACTCCTCGTCCCACAGGACCGACCAGCTCGTCGCTTCGTCCATCACGTCGTGGTGGAACGCGAGCCCCATCGCCACCGGGGTTTGCGGATACCCGTAGTACTGCCCGTCGCGTTCATAAAAGGAGAGATCCTGCGTTCGAAGCTCGTTGTCGGGGGGCCACGCGGGCATCACGTCCGTCGGAAGCGGCTGGAGCAGATCCTCTTCCATCGCGTTGAAAAACTGACGCGAGAGGATGTGGACTACGTCCGGCGATTCGCCGTCCCGCAACCGCTCGATCTGTTGATACGCCGGGACGACGATCCGATCGAGCTCTTCGAGATCCTCGGAGTGCTTAAACGCGAGCGCTTGGTCGCCCCAGTAGCGCTGCCACGTCCAGAATTCGAGTTCGTCCGCCTGCCGAGACGGTGGCCACTCTTCGAGTTCAACGAGATTTTGGCTCGATCCGCCCGCTAAACATCCCGCGATCGCCGTGGCCGCCGTCGTCCCCGCGGCCGTGAGCGCTTTGCGCCTCGTGAGGTTCGCCATGTCGTACCAATGGCGACGAAAACGTATATATGTATTCTTCATGATCGATCTCGTACCTAGATACTCCGTCCGTGTACTTCGGAAGTCCCGTTCGAGTACGATCCGTATGGAACCGCTATCCACATCGGATCGGCGTTCCGTTCCTGAGGAGACACCGGCGGATCCCGTTCGGCCCGATCGAAGCGTGAGAGAAATCGTTCAATTCTGTTCACGGCCGTCCGATCGGTTCCGGTCACTTCGTCACGGAGGAAGTCCCCGACGGGACGACGAAATCGCTCCTCGAGTTCGTTCGGTGGTCGCTGCTCCATCCCGCCCGACCGCGCTTTATCAGTCGTTTTATACCGACTCCGTTCGCACCGGCGGGTATGGAGATCACGGATGTCTCTGTCCACAAGTTCGTGGCCGAACTCGACGAACCGAGCCGAATTTCGCGGGATCGTTCGACGTCGACCCGCCCGGCCGCGCTGATCGTCGTCGAAACGGACACCGGACTCACCGGTATCGGCGAAGGCTACGGTCCGGAGCCGTATATAATCGAGACGATCGTCGAGGAGAAGTACCGGCCGAAGCTTCTCGGCGAAGACCCCAGAGACGTCGAGGGTCTCTGGCAGGAGATGGTGACGAGGTTCACGTACTGGGACCAGAAGGGCCAGG
Source organism: uncultured Natronomonas sp. (assembly GCA_964421165.1). Lineage (GTDB taxonomy): Archaea > Halobacteriota > Halobacteria > Halobacteriales > Haloarculaceae > Natronomonas. The sequence continues at coordinate 1,547 of CAYQWI010000045.1, read as the reverse complement.
GAATTTCAGCCGCCAGCGGCGTGGATATGGCGCTTTGGGACATCCTCGGGAAGTACCACGACGAACCGGTGTATCGGCTGCTCGGCGGAAACGCACACGGCGAGCGGCGTCCGCGAGCGTACGCGTCGGACTTATTCTGGGACGACCCGGACGTGATGGCCGAAAAAGCCCGCGGATACGTCGAAGACGGCTTCACTGCAGTGAAAACCCATCTCGGTAACGGACTCGAGGCCGATCGCGAGCGGATACGAGCGATTCAGGACGCGATCGGAGACGCCGAGTTGATGGTCGACATGAACTGCGGATACGAGTTCCCCGAGGCTCGTCGCGTCGGACAGATGCTCGACGAGGAGGGCGTGTACTGGTACGAAGAGCCGTTATCGCCGTACGATGTCGACGGACTCGTCGAACTTCGAGAGGAGCTTTCCGTCCCGATCGCAACCGGTGAGAACGAGTACACGAAGTGGGGGTTCCTCGAACTGTTTCGATCGGGAGCGATCGACTACGCCATGCCGGACGCGATGCGCTGTGGCGGAATAACCGAGACGAAGAAGATCTGTACGCTGGGTGAAGCGTTCAATACGACGGTTACTCCCCACAGCTACACGACCGGCGTCGGGCTATCCGCGACGGTTCATCTCGTGCTGTCCTCTTCGGCCTGTCGGTGGATCGAATACGACGTCACCGACTACCAGCTATACGACGTCTTCCTCTCCTCACCGCTGGAGTTCGACGACGATCGTCGGATCGAACTGCCGACCGAACCCGGTCTCGGCGTCGAGATTCCCGACGAAGTCCGCGCTGAGTACGGCGTCGAATAGCTGATCAATCGCGATCCGGAATGACTTTTCCGGGGTTCATAATCTCGGTCGGATCGATCACGCTTTTGATATCCCGCATGACGTCGACGGCCTCGGCGTGCTCGTCCGACATGAACTTTCGCTTGCCGATGCCGACGCCGTGTTCGCCGGTCGCGGTGCCGCCCATCTCGATCGCGGCGGCGACGATCCGATCGTTGAGTTCGTAGGCGCGCTCCATCGCACCCTCCTCGTCGGGATCGACGAGCGGCAGAAAGTGGATATTGCCGTCGCCCGCGTGACCGGCCATCGGGGTAAACACGTCCATTTCGTCAGCGATTTGTTCGATCCGCTCGACGATGTTCGGATACTTCGAGATCGGAACGACGACGTCCCCGATGATCGCGGGTTCGTGCGTCTCACTGTACGCGCGAAGGGCAGAAAGGGCGTCGTGGCGAGCGCTCCAGATCTCGTCCATCTCCTCGCCGGATCGGGTGAGCCACTCGTTCGAGCCGTTGTCTTCACAGATGCCTTTCACGAACGCCACGTCTTCGTCGATCCCGTCGTTGTTCCCGTGGAGCTCTATGATCAAGAGCGGTTCCTCCGGGAACACGGCCGAGTCGCGGTATTCGTTGAGAAGTCGGACCGACTGCCGGTCGATGAACTCGATCGCGCCCGGCTCGAGTCCGAAGCGAATGATTTCCGAGACCGCGTTGCTCGCGTCGCGTTCGGTCGGGAAGGTGGCGAGCG
>CAYQWI010000044.1:4336-9986 GCA_964421165.1 uncultured Natronomonas sp. | reverse complement strand
CCGACTCACACTCGGGACAGGCGTCGGCGCCCATATACTCCGAAGCGGTCAGGAGCGCGTTACAGACGCCACACGTCGCCGAAGGCTCCCCCCGGCGCTCCTCGGGCCACGGTTCGGCGTCGTGGTCGGCGAGTTCGGCGTGACACTGATAACAGGCGTAGTACCGCTCACAACAGCCGAACCTGAGCGCGACGACATCGAGTTCACTGTCGTAGTGTGCACACCGCGTCTCGGCGTCCATCCGGACACCACGTACAGTCTGTCGGGACACGATCGAGGGGTCGTCGGTTTATTCGTCGGCGCTTTCGACCGCGGCGTCGAACGCTTCTCTCGCGGAGTCGCTTCCGGCCGCGAGGTACGCGATATCGACGCCGGCGATCACGGAATCGGCACCGGCTTCGACCCAGCTGTGGACGTCATCGTCTTCGAGCGCGAGCATCATGACGGGCTTTTCAGCGTCGTGTGTCGTCTCGATGATCGATTCGAGCGTCGATTCGAACTGCTCGCTCTCCCACTCGCCGAACATATCGTAGGACGCGGAGAGGTCGCCGTGTCCGATAAGGACCGCGTCGACGCCGTCGACGGCGACGATCTCTTCGGCGTTCTCGACGCCTTTTTCGGATTCGATCTGGACGATCGTCACGAGTTCGTCGTTGGCGTTCTCGACGTACTCTTCGAACGTCCTGCCGTAATCGGAGGCTCGCGAGACGGCGAGGCCGCGAACACCCTCCGGCGGATACTGCATCGCTTCGACCGCGTTCCGCGCCTCCTCTTCGCTTTCGACCATCGGAATGATCAGTCCGTCCGGACCCAGATCGAGGACGCGTTTGACCCAGATCGGATCGTTCCACGGGACGCGAACGACCGACGAAACGTCACCGTCGATCGAGTCGACGGCCCGAAGCGAGTTCTCGAGCGACTCCAGCCCGAGCGGCGTGTGTTCGAGATCGAACACGGCGAAATCGAACCCGTGCGCACAGACCTCGACGACTGCGGGATTCCCCACGGAGATCCAGTTGCCGACCATTCGCTCGTCAGGCGTCAATCGATCTTTGAAATCGTTTGCCATACACGGGTAATATCTCGTCCCGAAAAAGAAACTACCTACTTTCGTTCTCGAAGATGACGAAACCGCCCGATGATCTATTCCGAACGGATCCGGCCTATTGATCGCGTATAAATCATCCTCGCATTTCGGCACACCGATTGCGGCGGGGATATAGGTGCTTCACCTTCGAAGGTACAGCGTGATCCGAAGGAAATGCCTCGCTGAAAACGGACGTTCGCTCTCGGAGAACATCGAGGAGTACTGGGCGTGGGTCGCCGGGGCGTTATATATACTACTGACGCTCGATCTGTTGACGACGGTGTATGCGGCCGGACTGTACGGCCCGGAAGCCGAGGCGAATCCGTACGTTCAGTGGGCACTCGGAGAGGGCGTTATCGCGGTCGTCGCGCTCAATCTCTCCGTCCTCCTCGTTCTCGTCGCGCTTTTTGACGGGTACTTTCGGCTGCTACAGTGGGCGGACGGCACCGAAGCGTGGCTACTCGCCCGCAGTTTCGAACTGTGGATCGGAGTCCTCATCGCGGTCGGACTGTTTATCTTCGCGAACAATCTCTCGGTCATCGTCCACGGGCGATCGCTCTTATAAGCTCGAACGGCGGATCGCTCATTCGCTGTCGGCCCATTCGAGCATCCGTTCGTAAAACGGAACGCTCCCGAGTGCGTCCCGGTCGCCGACGAGAACGAGCGCGCGCTTTGCCCGGGTTAACGCGACGTTGACGCGGCGGTGATCCTCGAAGATCGGACTCGATAACTCCTCGGTCGCCACGAACGAGACGATGACGACCTCCTTCGAAGAGCCCTGAAACCGGTCGACGGTGTCGACGGTTACGCCGGACGTCCGGCGAGATATCTCGGCGACCTGCGCACGAAACGGTGCGATCACGCCAATATCTCCGGGATCGACTCCCGCAGCGACGAAGGACTCGACGATCCCGGCGACGCGGTCGGCCTCCTGTGCGTTCGTGTTCCCCGTCGCGGTTCCGTCGGGGTCGACGTACGAAACCGGATCGTAAAGCTCGGCCGGGAGGGCCTTCGGATCGACGCCTCGGAGGTCGTCGAGCCGCCGAGCAGCCACCTCGGCCGTCGCGGGACGTAACGCCCCGTCGTAAAACTCCCGGCTCGGGAAGTACTGAATCCGTTGGTTCATCCGGTACTGCCGATCGAGCATGACGGCCGCCTCGGGATAGCTCTCGATGAGCCGCTCGAAGAGGGACGTTCCGAGGTCGTTTTCGGCCCTGACGACCGGCGGCAGTTGCTGATGGTCACCGATGAGGACGAATCGGTCGGCGAGGTTCGTCGCGAGGAAGGTTCCCGGCTCGGTGAGTTGGCCGGCCTCGTCGACAACGGCCACGTCGAACGATTGGGCTTTGAGCGCTCGGGAACCGCAGGCAGCGGTCGTCGCCGCGACTACCCCCGCGCCGTCGAGCGTCGTCGTCCGCTCTTCGGGATCGCCGTGTCGATCGAGCCGATATTTCTGCATATCGTCTCTGACACCGGTTTCGGAGCCCCATCGAAGCACATCTGTAAATCCTTGCTCCTCTAACGCTTCGATCGCGTTGTCGACGGCGCGGTTGGTAAACGCCGACAGCAACACCCGGTCGCCGCGTTCGACGAGCGCTCGAACCGTTCGAGCGAGCGTGTACGTCTTTCCCGTCCCGGGTGGACCCTGAACCAGCGCGAAATCCTCGGCCGCGAGCGCGCGCTTGACCGCGTCGTTTTGTGCGTCGTTGTTGTCGATGTACTCCCCGCCGATCGTCTCGAAGGTCGGATCTCGGCGGCCGAACAGAACGTCCTTTCTTTCGGCATCCCCGCGTAACACTGCGTCGTGGAGCGCAGTCAGCTGCCGTGAGACGCCGATCTCGGAGGGGTACTGATCGAGTCGACGGAGTTCGAGCGGTTCGTCGGCGACGACGACGATCTCTTCACCGAGTTCGGTGACTGTGGCGAGCTCCGCCGTCCCGTTGATCGGATCCCCGTCGCTCGCGAGCACTCGATCGCCCTCGCGGATCTTCGAAACGGCGTCCGTCGTCCGACGAGCCGAAAGCTCCCAACGGCCGCCCGAAACCGCCCTTCTGCCGATCGGTTCGAGCCCGATCAGCGCTCGGTCGTCGTCCGCGCGCTCTTCGGCCGACTGCTCCCACAGCTTCCGGTATTCGGCGTGAACCGCTCGGCGTTCGTCCTCGATCGCGCGATAGAACCGATCGAAATACGCCCGCTCTTCGTCCGGGAGCGGCTCCCCGAGCTGTCCGGCTTTCGATTCTTGATCCAGTCGTCCGGCCACGACCATACACGTATCCCGTTCGAAGCAGTACTCGCAGTTCGCGTCGGCTTCGAACCCTGTCGGGATCGTTCGATCGAATTCGGCGGCCGCGATCTCGTTTCGGATTCGGAGGACGTACTTCAAAAACCCCGAACTGATCGAGAACTCCTTTGCCGGCGAGAGGTCTCCCGAGGCCTCGTTTCGGTCCATCGCTGTGTTTTTCGTATACAGAAGCGTCCCCGTATCCGGCGCGTCGTCGATAGCGTCGGCCAGCAGTAGCGCATAACAGGTCGCCTGTACCTTGTCGTGAAATCGAGGCTCGCGCCGCAGGTTCTTGCCGGTCTTCAACTCGACTGGCATCCCTCGGCGGACGGCGTCGGCCCGACCTTTGATCCCGAAGCGTTCGGAGATGAGCGTCTGCTCGGAGCGCCACGAATCCTCACCGAAGCGTCCCTGCTGGAGCCACCCTTCGATCGCGGCCGCGTTCTGGCGTACGTCGTCCGCGACGCTATCGGCCGTCTCACCGAGCAGGCCGATATCGAGCGCCGCTTCCGAAACCCGCTCGTCGATGCTTTCATCGAGATCACGCCCCCGGAGCAGATCACCGAACACGTCGTGGACGACGGTCCCTTTGACGACGGGATACTTAAGCGGCATTCCGGTGATCTTGTTGAGATAGTAGATCCGCGGACACTGGACCCAGTTTCGGATGTCGGTCACGTCGACGAGAAAGTCGGGCTCGACGACGACGGCCGACGAGCCGGTCGTCGAATACTGGGTTTCGCCGTTGAACTCGCGCTCTTCGGCGTCCGTGACGAGAAGTTCCATGCCGACATCGAGGTGAGCGGCGGTTTCAGTCCACTTCCCCCACAGGGTCATTTGCGTCGGCTCTCGGGATCCCCGATCGGGGCGGAGAACGATCTCCGCGAGATCGCTCGTCCCGCGTCCCGTCTCGACCGTCCGTGGATCTCGAACCTCGACGATCGGTCCGCGTACGTTCACATCTACTCGTGCGCCCTCGTCGGAAAAACACTATCGGTTGTCGACATTTCGATGCGATAGGTTCTTTTCGACCTCCACCCAAACCCCCGGTATGCGCGTCCGCGACTGGCAGGATATACTCGAAGACGTCGTCGAATCGGACGCTGAACCGGAGAAATGGCGAGCGGCCGCCGGCGACCGCCGCGGCGGCCTCGGTGAGGATATGTTCCTCGGCCATCCGTCAGTCGGCGTGTTTCAGCTCAAAACGTTCGCGAAAAACCCCTACGAAGTGCATGGTGTCGGTTCCCGCGTCGCTCGGAAGATCGACGACGGACTCGAACCGCTCTTTCCGAACGAAGAAAGCGGCGGCCGCTTCGGTGTCAATCGACGGTTCAACGACGAGAACGAGGCTAAAGAGCGCGCAAAACAGCTCGAAGCCGTGTTAGAGACGCACGCAGACGCACCGACGACGGGTGATGCGCTCTTCGAAGACGTGATGGACGCCCTCGACAGCCCCGCGTTCGGCCCGATGGCGTTCGATATGTACGACCGCCCGGACGAGCTCGAGAAGCTCTCGAATACGTTCGAAGAGGCCGAAGAGCTCCTCTCGAAGGAACTCGACGATCTCATCGAAGAAAACGACGTCGACCGCGGGTTTCACTGACGGCGTTTGGAGTATCCTTCCCGTAGCCTTTCGGTAAACTGTACGGACGACGTCGTCACCGGTCGGCTCGTGGGACTCTTCGAAGGGATCGTTGTATCGCAAAAAAGGTTCGTTCGGAAGTTCGTTCCTCGATCGCTTACATTCGTCCCGGCCGTTGGCAGCGACCGGGGCGAGTGGCCGGCACTGCGCCGGCCACCGTGGTCACTGCGACTCCTTTCTGGTGTAGCTCCTGTAGCTCATCGAAGATCCGTCGACGATGACCATGTCCGTTCCGTGTTGGTGTTCGTGTGGCGGTTCGTCGCCGATCGCTTCGATGTCAGCGTCTCCGTACTCGTAAGGTGTGTTAGTGTCCACCATACATACTGATGGGCACCCCTTCTATATAAATCCTTGTTGGGAGTTAGCATTTAACTTGTTTCTGGTCGATCGACGCGTAACCGACAGCGTCGACAGCATCCGATTACAGATCCAGAGCAACGCTGAGCCCCCGCGATTCGATATCGGCTGCGAACGCTTCCAGCGTCGCCTCGGTCTCGTCGAACGTGTCGTACAGGAGCGGCACGACGAGATCCGGGCCCATCGCCTCGGTCAGATCCGCCGCTTCGTGACGATCCATGGTACACACACCGCCGATCGGCGGGCAAAACACGTCGACATCGAGGTGTTCGTGTCCGTCGAG
>CAYQWI010000044.1:0-4236 GCA_964421165.1 uncultured Natronomonas sp. | reverse complement strand
TGAACGTCGATTCCGTCAAAGAGAGCGACCGTCGCACTCTCGTTTGCGACGGCTCTTATCGCGTCGCTGTCGTAGTGGTGGCCGTGCGAGACGCAGACGAGATCTGCCTCGTTATCGTCGTACCTGTGCAGATCTGCGTCCCGGGTCGGATCGATGTAGACGATCGTCTCTCCAGACTCTACCCGGATCGTCGCGTTTCCGAGCCAGGACAGTCCCAGACGTTCGTACGTTATCATACGTTTCGATGCGAACCGGATCGATACAACCGTGACGATCAATCGACAAGCCGCTCGATCCGTTCGAGACTGTCAGCGTCGGCCGGGTCTTTGTCCTCCCGAACGGTAATAAATCGAGGAAATCGAAGCGCATAGCCGGACGAGTACGTCGGAGAACGCTGGATCTCTTCGTAGCCGACCTCGAAGACGACTCTCGGTTCGATGTCGACCGCCGTCCCGTCTTCCGAACGAACGTACGGCTGGAGACGCTCGTGGAGCGCTTCCAGCGTTTCATCAGTGATACCCGTCGCGACCTTTCCGACGGTTTCGTACCCATCGTCGGTTCGGACCGAAATCAGAAACGTTCCGAGGAGGTTCGCTCGGCGACCCTCTCCCCACTCGGCTCCCGTCACGACCAAATCGAGCGTCTCGACATCCGGCTTTCGTTTCAGCCAATTCTTCCCCCGATCTCCGGGCGTGTACGTCGATCGAGGGTTTTTCAGCATGATCCCTTCGTGTCCGGCCGCGAGTGCCTCAGCTTCGGTCGAAGCGATCCGATCGGCGTCGTCGGTGATCGAGAGCCGGGAAATCCCGTCATCGAGTAGCTCATCGAGTCGGGCGTGTCGCTCGACGAGCGGTGCGTCGATCAGATCGGCCCCATCCGCATGTAAGCAGTCGAACGCGTGAAATCTGACCGCTACGTCGTCGCGAGCGGCCTCGATATCGTGTTTCCGGCGGAATCGCCGCAGTACCTCTTGGAACGGACGCGGGTTACCGTCGGAATCGACCGCAACGACTTCACCGTCGAGGATAGCGGGGACCGAGAGCGACGCTTCGATGGTGTCGACGACCTCGGGAAGCGGATTCGTCACGTCTTCGAGATTCCGCGAGAACAGTTCCACCGTCTCACCGTCGTAGTGAACCTGCACGCGCGCACCGTCGAATTTCGCTTCTACGGCGGCGTCCCCCCACGCGTCGAGCGCGTCGCTTGCCGTCCCCGTCTGCGCCAACATCGCCTGAACTGGCCGGCCGATTTCGAGGCGGATCTCGCTCAATCCGGAGTCCCCGGATTCGCGTGCAGTTTCGGCGACGAGCCCGCAGTCGTTCGAAACCTGCAGCGCGCGCTCGACGGCATCGACCGATACGTCGAACGCCTCCGCGATCGCGTCTCGGACCGTTCCAGACCCGACACCGACGCGCATTTCCCCCAGCACGAGCCGGGCGAGAAACCGTGCCTCCAGCGGAGTCGTGCGGTTGAACAGCCCGAACAGCGTATCGACTTTGGTATCCGTGCTACCATCCCCGGATGCTACGGCGAGGTTCCGAAGCTCCCTGTCGACGGCCGCCACAGCCAGCGTCTCACGTTCATCGACGCCGAACGCGGACAATCCGCGTTGTCCGCCGAGATCGAGTTCCTCCGCGACGGTACCGATCTCACCGACAGCGGCCAAGCGCGATTCGATATCGTCGGCGGTGACGTTCGGTCCTGCACCTTTTGCGAGCGCAGCATGACACAGCGACGGTCCAATATCGAGCTTCGTATCGTCGTGAGCCGGGAAGACACGACCCTGAATGAACCGTGACACAGTCCCGAGTTCTCCGTCGGCGTCCTCGAACAGCTCGGCGACGAGCTCGATCGTTTCGAGATCGGCAGATTCGTCCTCTATCTCGGCAGCATGGGCGGAAAACTCGGCAAACTCCATCGCTGGTCCGTTGAACAGGGATCCGATTAAATGGCACGAACCGAGATAGACGAAGTGAGACGTGAGGTTCGGATAGCGATACGTCCAAACGGTAACGGCTCCAAGGACATCCATGAACCATCCGGTTACGTATTATTGTCCCCGCTGCGAGACAATCGTCGAATTACAGCGCGATGGATATCTCGATGATAAATCCGTCACACCGTTTCCGCTCGACGGCTGGGAATACGTCTCTACCGACGAGGAGTACGAGGCCGCTGACGGCGTTCGATTCGTTTGTGGAGCCGACGGATCGACGCAAGAATCGAACGCGAACGGCTGTGGGCGACCGTTCTATCTCTCGTTTGTTCGACACGGAACGACGCCCGCAGGACGAGCGCTCGACATTGACCGTTAGATCATCCGATCGCTAGAATCGCGTGACGCTGGAGCCGTCGCTCCGCCCCACCAAATTTGCGAACAGACGACCCGGAACTACCGGCGAGCCGTGGGTCGTACCGGACGTGGACGGCGTCCTGCACCCGCCTTGGCGACTCGCCACAGTTCGATTAGAGCATAGCGCTTCTGCCCCCGTACCGATATATAAACCATCGGATGTATCAGAGCGATTTCGGCCGAGCGATTACTCGGGAGCCAGGGCTCGAATCGTGGATTCGATCTGCTCGACGTTCGCGGCACGAGGGAAGGAAACGGATACCGCTTCGAGCCCGTCGATTTCGGCGAACGTCTCGAATCGCTCCCGCGCCGTCTCGGGCGTCCCCCAGACAGCGAGTTCTTCGAGAAGATCATCGGGGAGCGCTGCCAGCGCCGCTTCTTTCTCGCCTTCCTGCCACAGATCATGGATCTCGGTCGCGGTCGATTCGTACCCCTGTCGGGCGAGATTATCCCGGTAGAACGTGCCCATCCCGCCGATGTAGAAGCCGACGTGCTGTCTGATGAGCCGTTTTGCTTCCTCGGCGTCGTCCAGTACACAGCACGTCAGCGACAGCGAGACGCGTTGCTCCGACCGGTCTCGATCACCGAGTTCGGAACCGCGCTCGAAATCGTCGAGCCGATCCCGAAGCCCCTCCGGGGTCAAAAGGAGTGCGTGCCATCCGTCTGCGAACCGACCGGCCAGTTCGACCGCTTTCGGACCCATACCGGCGGTTTCGACGGGCGGGGCTGGATTCGGTGGGTCACACCGTAGTTTGAATCCGCCCAGATCGAAGTACTCGCCGTCGTATTCGACTGGGTCCCCCGAGAGTACGGCCTTGACAATTTCGACGGTTTCGCGGGTCCTTCGGAGTGGGTTACCGAACTCGACGCCGTGCCAGTTTTCGATGACGATCGGTCCGGACGGTCCGAGACCGAGTCGGAATCGACCGTCGGAAACCTCCTGTAACGTCGCCGCGCTCTGGCCGATGAGTGCCGGTGACCGCGAGTACACCGGCATGATCGACGTTCCGATATCTATCTCGGTCGTCTCTTTCGCGATGCAGGTCAGCGTCGTCACCGCGTCGCGGCCCCACGTCTCCGGAAGCCACGCGGTGTCGTATCCGAGCTCTTCACCGAGTTGGGCCTGCTCGACGAGCGCGTCGACGCTGGACTGTGCAGCCACCGGTAAAAAGACGTCCCGTTGTGTCATGAATGAATCACCGTTCGGAGTCCTCTAGTGGTGGGACGCCCTGTGCCGTTATCGTTTCGCCGACGATGTACGAGGAAGCGTCGCTCGCGAGGAACTGGACGACGTCGGCGATCTCTTCGGGACGTCCCATCTCCTTTGCGACGTCTTCACGTTCGACGTCCGCGGGATCGATCCCCATCTGTGAGGCGACCCCTGGCGTTCCGACGAGTCCGGGAGCGATGCAGTTCACGCGGATGCCGTGATCCGCGTACGCCGATGAGAGCGACGCTGTAAGGTTGACAACGGCGGCTTTCGACGCGGCGTAGTGGCTCATATACTCCGATCCCATCGTTCCGGCGATCGAAGCGATATTGACGATCGTTCCGCCGTCCTGTTGCGTCTGCATCTGCTGGCCCGCGACCTGCGAACAGTGAAACGTTCCGTGGAGATTGATGTCGACGATCGTCTTCCAGCCGTTTTCGGAGATCTCGTCGAACGGGGCCATGAACGACGCGCCGGCGTTGTTCACCATCGAATCGAGACGGCCAAACTCTTCGACAGTCCTCTCGACGAGCGCTTCGACGGCGCCGCGGTCACGCACATCACACTCGACAGCGATGGCGTCCCCCGGTCGATCGCTGTCGGTTATCTCGTCGGCGACCTCCTCGATCCGATCCTGAGACCGCGATGTGACGACGACGTTTGCCCCCTCGTC
>CAYQWI010000043.1:0-10099 GCA_964421165.1 uncultured Natronomonas sp. | reverse complement strand
GGGTTACCCGTACTCCTTCCGTACGGCCGTGTATGGGAAACCTGAACAGACGGGCGTACCTGACGGCCGCCGGGGCGGCGATCGTTGCAGGGTGCGTCGGGGAGTCAGAGGAAGAGGCGCGATCCGGTGTCGACGGGACGCAGTCGAACTCGGACGACAACTCCGGATCGGAATCCGAGGGGGCGTCGTCGGACGGTGACGACGAACTCCCTACCGTCCCTCGCGAACTCCCGATCCCCGCGGACACGGGAACGATCGCGGACGCGATGCAGCAGGGCGCTCGGAAAGACGCCATCCCGTCGATCGGCGATCCGTCGTTCATCGATACCGTGACGGCCGACGAGTGGCTCGATCCCGGACACCCGGTGTTCGGCGTCGTCAGGAACGGGGAGGCGAAGGCGTATCCGCAGCGAATCCTCGTCTGGCACGAGATCGTCAACGATCGGATCGGCGGCGATCGCGTCGCCGTGACCTACTGTCCGCTGACGGGCACCGCACAGGGGTTCGAACGCGGCGGCGCGATGTTCGGCGTCTCGGGGCAGCTCGTCAACAGCAACCTCGTCATGTACGACAGACAGACGGACACGTACTGGCCGCAGATGCTCGCGGTCGGGATAACCGGACCCCACGAGGGCGATCAGCTCGTCGAGTTCGACGTGACGTGGACGAGTTGGGAACGGTGGCGAGACACACACCCCGAAACGAGCGTTCTCTCCGAGGATACCGGCTGGGGGAGAGATTACGGGCGCGATCCGTACGGTTCCTACGATCCCCCGAGCGGCCACTACGAGAACCGAAACCTGGTGTTCCCCCAGTTCGGCTCCGGCTCAGAGCACGAGTTCCACCCGAAGCGGGTGGTGATCGGATCGCGAAGCGCCGACGGCGCGCTCGCCGTGTTCAAAGAGACGCTGGCCGAGTCCGAACTCGTCGAACTCGACGTCGGGGGCGTCCCGCACGTCGTCGTCTACGATCCTGACCTCCACACCGGCTGGGTGTATCGGAACCCCGACTCGGTCAGCGTCGAACACGACGGGACGGCTGTTCTCGTCGACGGGACCGAACACGCCCCCGACGAACTGCCGCTGGAGTCGGTCGTCCGATACGATGCGATGTGGTTCGCGTGGGAGGGCTACTACCCCGATACGGAGGTCGTCACCTGAGATGTCGACGGCGGCCGGACGCGTCTCACGTTCGCTCCGACACACGCCGGGCGTCGTTCTCGCAGCACTGCGTCGACCGAACGCGGTCGTCGTATTACTCGCGAGTACGGTCGGGTATCTGGCGATGTTCCTGTGGGCGATCGGCGATCTCGCGTTCAGATCGAGTGCCGGACGGCGGCTGTTCGTCGTCGAGGAGCCGGCGAGACGGCTGTTCGAGCGAGCGCCGGGAGCCTTCTCGTACGAACCGATCGCGTTCGTCGAATTCGGGATCGGAACGTACCTGTTTTCGCCGATCAACGTCGGGATCGGGCTGTCGATCGCGGTGCTGGTCGGGGCCAACATGATGCTGTCGTATCTGGCGATCGTCCAGCCGAAATCCTGCGGTATCGGTGCCGGCTCCGGAATCGTGGCGTCGGTTCCGGCGTTGCTGGCCGGGAGTGCCTGCTGTGCGCCGGTGTTGTTGATCGTGCTCGGGATCACCGCGAGCGGGACGTTGCTCGCCGTCTTGCCGTGGCTGCTGCCGCTCGGGGTGGTTCTGTTACTCTCGAGTCTGGCGTATCTCGCCGGGAAAATAGATCTGAGTCGAGAGGGGAAAGCCAGGGGAGGGATTTGAACCCTCGAACTCCCGATTACAAGTCGGGTGCTTGAACCACCCAAGCTCCCCTGGCGCGGACGCTAACCGTCATCTGTTGTGAGGGTGTCCCCGTTGATGGGCTTTTCGAGTTCGATCCGGTGGGGAGTGTAGCCGTGGCGGCGATAAAACTCCTGTGCCGAGTCGTTTTCAGCCATCGACTCCAGCGCGATCACGTCCGCGCCTCGGGCTTCGATCGAGTCCTCTGCGGCCGACAACAGAGCACTGCCGATACCCTCACCGCGAGCGGAGTCTCGAACGTAGATGTTGTAGATGATGCCGCGAGTGACGTCCTGACGAAAGTGGCCTCGTTCCAGCCCGAACGTTACGAATCCGGTGATCGATCCGGGGCGGCGGGCGACGAGCGCCGTCTCGGTGACGACGTGCTGGACGATCGTTTCTCTGATCCGCGAACGGTTCTCCGTCGATCGGAGATGTGAGCCGTGTCGACGCTGATCGACGGCCAGTTCGACCCACAGATCGGCGAGCGCGTCCACATCGTCGGTGTCGGCCGGCTCGATCTCGACGTCGTCCGGCAACGCTTCGGACACGGTCACTGATCGAGGGCGTCGACGCCGACGAGTGTGTCCCCGGTCAACATCTGTAGCGCCGCTCCGCCGCCGGTCGAGACGTGATCGAACCCGTCGAGGAGACCGAGCTTTCGGAGCGCCGAGGCGGTGTCGCCGCCGCCGACGATGCTCATCTCGGCTCTCGTGGCCGAGTCGTACACTTCGAGGGTGCCGGTCTCGAAGCGCTCGTCCTCGAAGACGCCGGCCGGCCCGTTGAGGATCGCGGTCCCGGCTGCCTCGATGAGATCGGCGTACGCGGCGACGGTTCGAGCGCCGATGTCCATCGCGGGCTTGTCCGTGGGGAGCTCGTCGAGATCGAGTTCGACGCGTTCGCCGTCGACTTCGACGGCCACGTCGCGGGGCATGTAGATCCGGTGGCTAAAATCGTCTAAGAGATCGCCGGCCTGTTTGACCGCCTCATGGCTCCGCTCGTTGACGACCGCCGCCGAGGCGGCACCGAGCGAAACGCCGTCGGCGAGCAGGAAGGCGTTCCCGACGATACCGGCAGTCAACACGGAATCCGCAAGGCCGCGCTCCAGGACGGATCTCGCGACATCGATCGAGTCGTCGACTTTCGCGCCGCCGAGGACGTACACGCGGGGTTCGGGGCTGTCGGCGATGTTCCCGAGCACGTCGAGTTCGCGTTCCATCACGCGGCCAGCGTAGGCTGGCAACCGCTGTGGGAACCCGACGATCGAGGGATGACATCGGTGGGACGTCGCGAAGGCGTCGTTGACGTACGCGTCGAGCGCCGGCGCGAGCCGGCTAACGAGATACGTCCGAGCCGCCCGCTCGGGGGCGGAGGACATGTACTCCTCGGAGTAAAATCGGGTGTTTTCGAGCACGATCGCACTGCCCGGCTCGAGATCGGCGATCCGAGCGCGAGCGTCCGCAGAGAACGTCGAATCGCAGTACCCGACGGGAGCCTCGATGAGTTCGTCGAGCCGCTCGGCGTGCGCTTCGAGATCGGAGAACTCGTCGCCGCCCGGACGACCCTGATGAGCCAACAGTGCGACGCGCCCGCCACGACGGCACAACTCGGAGATCGTCTCGACGTGTGCCCGCAATCGAGCGTCGTCGGCCAGCCCGTCCTCGGAAAGTGGGCTGTTGATGTCCACCCGAACCCCGAGTGCGGCACCGTCGGCATCGAGGTCGTCGAGCATCCGTATCATGGTCGAAACTCCCGACGGCCCGAGCAAAGGCCTTTCCGTTCCGCGGCAGCGATCGCCACGGGCGGAACAAAGAGTTATTTATCCCTCGGTACCCCACCACACCCAAGAGACGTGCATACATGAGCACAACAGAATTAACGGTTTCCGACAGGCTACGGGAAAAACCGGGGCTCATCATCTTGGCTCTGTTCGGCGGACTCCTTCTCGTTGATCTCGTCGCGAAGCTCGCAGGGGTACAGATCGGGCCGATCGGCGGTTCCCTCTCGACGGGACGGCTCGGATCGAACCTCTGGAACGGCATTATAATCGGGCTCGTAATCGGGCTGGCCGGGATCGGGCTCTCGATGACATACAGTATTCTCACCTTCGCGAACTTTTCGCACGGCGATCTCGTCAGTGCGGGCGCGTTCACCGGCTGGGGAGTCGCGTTCGTCGTGGCGGCCGCCGGCAGAGAACCGCTCCGGGCGCTGTTGACCGTCCGGGACGCCGGCAGCACGTCACCGGGGGATATCGGCGCACACGTCCTTACGACGCCCGGCGCGATCCTGGTCGGGCTGGTCGCCGCCTTCGCAATCACGGCGCTCATCGCGCTCGCACTCGATCGCGCGTTCTACAAACCCATGCGAGATCGAAGCGGCATCTCGCTTCTCATCGCCTCGATCGGTGTCGCGTTGGTCTTGCGATACGTCATTCAGTTCGTATATGGGTCCAACCGACGCGGCGTCACGGCGAGCGTCGACGCGTCGAACATCGCGTTCGCGCCGCTCGGACTGTCAGTCAACGCCCATCAGTTGACGCTCGCAGTCGCGGCGGTCGCGCTGATGCTCGCGATGCACTTCATGCTCCAGCGGACGAAACTCGGAACCGCGATGCGGGCGATGGCGGACAACAAGGACCTCGCGCTCATCACCGGTATCCCCGCCGAACGGGTCGTCACGGCGACGTGGCTGATCGGCGGCGGTCTCGCCGGCGCGTCGGGGTATCTCTACGTGATGTTGCGGGGAACGATCCAGTTCGACTTCGGCTGGCTGCTCTTGCTTTTGATTTTCGCGGCCGTCATACTCGGCGGGATCGGATCGGTGTACGGCGCGATCGCTGGCGGGCTGATCATCGGGATCGTGTTCACGACGTCGACGATCTGGATCCCCTCGGATTTCAACGAAGCCGCCGCCTTCGCCGTGATGATCCTCGTGTTGCTGTTCCGGCCTGAGGGTCTCTTCGGAGGTGTTTCGACGGCATGAGCGACGATTCGAGCGAACCGAAAAGCGCGGGCCGGATCGTCTTGGATGCAGCACAGCGCAGCGATCTCGGGATGGTGTTGGTGACGCTCGCGCTCATCTACGCCGCCGCGACGCTGCTCACGTTCACCGACGGCCTCAACAGCGTCGTCGGTCTGATGCGGACGCTGACGTTCCTCGGATTGGTGTACGCGCTATCGGCGCTCGCGCTGAATCTCCACTGGGGATACACCGGACTGTTCAACATCGGCGTCGCGGGTTTCATGGCCGTCGGCGTCTACACGATGGGAATCGTCGTCCGTTCTCCGGATCCCTCCCTCGGCCCGCCGGGGTTCGGACTCCCGCTTCCGGTCGGCATCCTCGCCGGAATGGCGGTCGCCGCGCTCGTCGGGCTGTTGGCGGCACTGCCGGCGCTCCGGCTTCGCGCCGATTACCTCGCGATCGTCACGCTCGGGCTTTCGGAGATCATCCGACTGACGCTGCAATCGAGCGCGTTCGATAATTTCCTCAGGGAGACGCTGGCGGTCGGGACCGGCGGCGGACGCGGAATGGGAATGCCGAGAAATCCGGTGCGGGAGCTGTTTCTCGTCGACGGGCAGGCCGCAAACCCGACCCCGTTCGGGGAGTTCGTCTTCGGGATATTCGGAGACGGCGGGCTCGGTATCTCACACAGTATCCTCATCGACTGGGGATACATCCTCGTCCTCGCCGTATTCTTGATCGGCTTTTATCTCCTTCTCGAACGCCTCGGTCGATCACCGTTCGGCCGAACTCTCAAGGCGATCCGCGAAGACGAACTCGTCGCGGACTCACTCGGCAAGAACGTCGACGTGATCAAGATCAAGGTGTTCATGATCGGCTGTGCGCTGATGGGGCTCGCGGGGATCCTCTGGTTCGGCAGCCAGGGCAACGTCTCGCCGACCCCGCAGTTCATGCCGCTTTTGACGTTCTACATCTTCGTCGCCGTTATCATCGGCGGGTCCGGATCGAACACTGGCGCCGTCCTCGGCGGAATCGTCTTCGCGACGGTGCTTTTCGAAGGGCCGCGTCGCGTCGGTTCGTCGATCCGCGGCGTCATCGACGCACCGACGCCATCGTCGTTCGCCGACGCTGTCGCCTCGCTCGACCCGATCGCGTTCCTCGCCTTCGCGACGGACAACGTCGCCCCCCTGCAGTTCGTCCTTCTCGGGTTGGTGTTGATCTTCATTATGCACCGACGCCCGGACGGACTGCTCGGTCACCGGATCGAGACGGCGGCGGCGGTCGATCTCTCGGAACGGTCCGCAAGGGGTGAATCAGATGAGTAGCGGCCCCGACGCGAAAGCGCCCGAAGAACTCCCCGAAACGGAAGATTCCCCGGTCGAAGAAGCGGCCCGGAGTACGCCGCCGGGACTTCCGCTCCGCGTCGACGGGCTCGAAAAGCGGTTCGGCGGCGTCACCGCGGTCGATGGCGCGTCCTTCGAGGTCGAAGAGGGCTCGCTGACGGGGCTTATCGGACCCAACGGGGCGGGGAAATCGACGACGTTCAACTGTATCACCGGCGTTCACAAGCCGACGGCGGGACACGTCTACTTCAAAAACGAGGAGATAACGGGGCTAGAGCCGTATCAGATCGCTCAAAAAGGCCTCGTCAGGACGTTCCAGATCGCTCGTGAGCTCGAAGAGATGACCGTCCTAGAGAACCTCATGTTGGCCCCGAAGAACCAACTCGGGGAGTCCGCAATCCGATCCGTAACCCCCGGCCTCAGAGGGGACGTCGTCGAAGAGGAGATCGAGCTCCGCGAACGCGCGTGGGAAACGCTCGAATTCTTCGAGATCGATCACGTCGCGACCGAATACGCCGGCAACCTCTCGGGCGGGCAACGGAAGCTCCTCGAGATGGCACGCGCACTCATGACCGATCCCGAGATGGTGCTGTTGGACGAACCGCTGGCGGGCGTCAATCCGACGCTCGAAGAGAAACTCCTCGATCGCGTCCACGACCTCCGCGAGGAGGGGTACACGTTCCTCCTCGTCGAGCACGACATGGACGTCATCATGAACAACTGCGAACACATCATCGTCATGCATCAGGGAAGCGTACTGGCCGAAGGAACCGCCGAGGATATTCGAAACAACGAGCAGGTCATCGATGCCTATCTGGGTGACGATATATGAGCGCCGAAACGACCCCCGCGGCGTCGGACGACGACCTCGACGCGGGGAGAACCCACACGATCGACGGTGACGCGATTCTCCGGATTCGCGATCTCGACGCCGGGTACGGCGATCTACAGATCCTCACTGGCGTCGATCTCGATGTCGCGGACGGCGAGTACGTCACGATCGTCGGTCCGAACGGAGCCGGGAAATCGACGGTGATGAAGTCCGTTTTCGGGCTGACGACGCACATGGGCGGAACAATCGAGTTCGAGGGCGAGGCGATTCACGGAGCCTCGCCAGAACAGATCATCCAGGAAGGAATCGGCTACGTCCCGCAGAACGACAACGTCTTCCCCGGACTGAGTGTCCGAGAAAACCTCGAGATGGGCGCGTACATCCTCGATAGCGTCCCCGAAGATCGAATCGAGGAGATCTACGACCGATTCCCGATCCTCAGAGAGCGCGAAAATCAAAAGGCCGGGAACCTCTCGGGCGGCCAACGGCAGATGGTCGCGATGGGTCGTGCGCTCATGCTCGATCCGGATCTGCTTTTGCTCGATGAACCGTCGGCCGGGCTCGCTCCCGACCTCGTGGCGGATATGTTCGATCGGATCGACCGGATCAACGACGCGGGGACGGCAATCTTGATGGTCGAACAGAACGCGAAGGAGGCCCTTCGGCGCTGTGATCGCGGCTACGTTCTCGTCGACGGACAGAACCGGTACACTGATCGTGGGGACGTGCTGTTGGGTGACGACGACGTTCGGCAGGACTTCCTCGGCGGGTGATACTGCTGGGTGTCACTATCGGCGCGGTTACGCTTTATAAAATAAAACAGAATGTTCGGTGAGCGATCGTTCTAGATCTGGAGTACGTTCGCCCACTCGCTGGAGTACGACGCCTGCTCGGGCTCGAATGAGACGCGTTCTCGGATCTGGCCGCTTCGGTCCTCGAAATTGTTGACGTACTGCTCTTCGAGCGCCTGTCCGTAGTCGTCGTTGAGATACAGCGTCCCCGAACTCTCCGCCCCGACGCGATCGCTCAATGCGAGCTCTGCGAGCGCTGGGCCCTGCAGGATGTCGGACGCCGCGGTTCGGAAGATGTAGCCGTTGTCGTCGACGTCGGTGACGCCGGGAGCCGTCGAGGACGGCGAGATACCGACCACGCCGTTCGGAACGAGTACCTGATCGATCACCTGGAAGTTGACGTTCGAAGCCGCCGGGCCGACGATGGCCGGGAAGCCGGCGTCGACGAGGGCGTTCGCTCCAGAGATACCGGCCTGTGGGTCGGTCTGGGTATCCTCCACGCGGGTTTCGACGGTGACGTTGATGTCCGCGTCGTTGATTTGGTCGGCAGCCAAGAGCGCCGCATCGCGAATCGGACCACCAACGGATGCGAGGTCGCCGGTTTCAGGGAGCAACACGCCAACCATCGCCTCGAAGTCATCGACGCCGACCGGATCTTCCGCAGCAGCTTCCATGTCCTCGTCGGTGAGTTCGGCACCGAACTCGACGGTATCGACCGTGTTTAACTCGCCTCCTTCGAAATCAACGATGTCGTACGCAGCCGTAACGATATCGCCGTTGATGTCGAAATCGACGCTCGAGGACGCACCGACATAATGAATCCGGTCACCAGCAGCGACCGCCTCGATAGCGTCTACGAGGTCAGACGGGCCGAATTGCTCACCGTTCGGGTTTGCGACGGTTCGGATTCGGTCTCGAATCTCCGTCCCATCGTTTTCTCCCGCCGCCGTTGCCGCGAGGACGTTGATGGCCATGGCGTCGTACGCCTGTGCGGTGAATACGCCGGGAGCCTCACCGTAGGCAGCTTCGAACTCCGCTTCGTAAAACTCCGATCCGGGACCCGCTGCGGACGGCCGAGTTCCGATTACGTTGTCCATGTCGTCGTCGACCTCTACGGGAAGGTCCGGATCGATGAGTCCGTCCGGGACGATAATGTCGAGATCCGGGACGTCGTCTTCGAACTCCGAGTAGAAGTCACGGAAGATCTGGATCCCCGACTGGGGGAATCCGACGATCATTACCGCATCGGGCGCGTCGACACCGTTTCCATTGCCGTTCCCGTTCCCGTTCCCGTTCCCGTTTCCATTGCCGTTCCCGTTCCCGTTTCCATTGCCGTTCCCTTCTTCGGTCGTGCAACCGGCAACCGCAACGATTCCCGCCGCGCCGGCTCCCTTGAGCACGTCGCGTCGCTGTATCTTTCGTGACATACTGGTTGTTATATTGTGTCTACAAGTATAAATCCATCCACATTCCGGACGTAGGGGGCGCTAACACCTCGATTTAGTGAATACCCCGGACAGAATCAGGCGAACTCGACGTCCGTGTTCTCCTCTCGACAGATTTCGAGGGCGTGCTTGGCGGCCATTCCCGCCGCTTGGGCCGTCCGATCGGTGCCGACGCCGACTTTCAGCTCGACACCGACGGACTCACGAACGTGCTCGATCGCGTCGAGGTACCCCACGTCGTCGACGTCCTCGCAGACGACGATGATGTTGTCCCCGCCGACGAAAAACGACAGCGAATCGTGGGCTTTTCGCATGTATCGCATCAACTCGGCGTATCCTTGCTCGATGTTGATGAACGTATCAAACTCGTTGAGCTGGTCGGTGTACTTTCCGGTGGCGTCGTTGACATCGAAATGGGCGATCTGTACGTCGTCGTCGCTTCGATTTTCGTCGGCCAGCGGTGTTCCCCGAAGGACTTCCGTCCGTTCGCCGTCCTGTGCGCTGCCGGCGTCTTGCAGTTGGTCGGTCGCGGTGCCGAGTGCCGCCGCGGGCGAGGAGTCGACGGCGATACTCAGACTGACAGTCACCGGATAGCGATTACCGACGGATTCTTGAATCAGCGAATGCGCGTCGATATCGAGGCCGTTCGTGACGGCGACCATGTTGTCGAAACGAGTGAAAAAGACGTATCCTTCGCGGTTCCCGAAAAGCTGTGAGAGGTCGGCGTAGAGCCGCGATTGAAGGGTCTGAAGGTCGACTTCCCGGCGTGGTTCTGGTGTCACCGTCCACGGTCCGTAGTTATCGATCTGAATGAGCGTTAACTGTGTGTGTGTCACGTGTGGGGGGTTCGGGATCGGTCTGTATTTGTCTTACGCTCTTGCGTAGCACATTGTTGATTTCAGAGCGTTGCTTTGAGAGCGTGTTTGAGTGCGTCTC
>CAYQWI010000042.1:0-10102 GCA_964421165.1 uncultured Natronomonas sp. | reverse complement strand
GACATGCTCACGAGCCTCATTAGATCGGAGAACGACCCCGATATCGATCTTCCGCCCAACCAGATCCGCGACGAGGTCGCGACGTTTCTCATCGCAGGTCACGAGACGACCGCGCTGAGCCTCACCTACACGCTCAGTCTGCTCTCGTGGTATCCCGACGTTCGAAGACGGGTTCGGGCGGAAGCGAAGGAAGCGCTCGGCGACGGGCCGCCGACTCATGAGGATCTATCGGCGTTGACGTACACGAAGCGGGCCTATCAGGAGGCACTCCGTCTGTATCCACCGGCGTGGGCCGTCTTTCGACGGGTAAACGGCGACGTTCGGCTCGGTGAGTACTACCTCGAAGACGGATCCGCGATCATCATGCCGCTCCGGTCGATCCATCGTGACGGTCGGTACTTCGAGGAGCCGGAACGGTTCGACCCCGACCGCTGGCGACGGTGCGATCCCAACGACGTGTCCGCGTATCGTCCGTTCTCCAGCGGCCCGCACGCCTGTATCGGTCGCGGATTCGCGCTCTCGGGCGCGACACTCACGATCGCTCGGCTCGTGGGGGAGTTCGATATCTCCGTTCCGGAGTCAGCGCTCGACGATCTTCGGTTGACCCCGACACTCCGACCTAACGGTGGCGTCGAAGCGACGATCACTCGATCCGAGTGAGGGAGCGGCCGGTCTGGTCAGTGATCTTCCAAGAGCGCGTCGTCACCGTACTCTTCTCGGAGCCTATGCAGGTATTCGCGTTGGTCTTCGAGCTTATCCGGAAGCTCCGCGTAAGCGTAATCGAAGAGATCGTCGGGATTCGGCTCGATGTCCGTGCCGCGGTCGATCGCCTCGGCGACGGTTTCTGTAACCTCCGTCTCGATCGCGTCGATCGACTCATCGTCCAAGCTCCCGCGTTCTCTGAGGAACGTCTCTAATCGTGGGATCGGGTCCCACTGTTTCCAGCGTTCGACCTCTTCGTCCTCGCGGTACACCGTCGGGTCGTCGGCCGTCGTGTGCGCACCGAATCGATACTGAACGGCCTCGATCAGCGTTGGTCGTGTTGCGTTGTACTCTCCGTCGAGAGATTGCTCGTCGAGATACTCAGCGTCGAGCTCCCTCTTCGATGGATCTCTCGCTCGTTCGAGCGCGTCTCTCACGACCTCGAACGTCGCAAGTGGGTCCATCCCGTCGACCCTAACGCCCGGAAAGCCGTACGCGTCGGCTTTCTGTGCAAACGTGTTCGATGCGGTCTGTTCGCTCGCTGGAACCGAGATGGCCCACTGATTGTTATTACACATGAACACCGCGGGCACGTCGAAGACGCCAGCGAAATTCATGCCTTCGTGAAAGTCGCCCTCGCTCGTCGACCCATCGCCGAAGTGACACACGACAGCCGTCTCGTCTCCCCGGAGTTTCGATGCCCACGCCATCCCTGTCGCGTGAGGGATATGTGAACCGATGCCGATGTTCAACGGGGCGATGTTGTGCTCGGTCAACTTCGCGTTCCCCTCCTCGTACCCCATCCAGTAGCCGATGTACTCGGCGAGACCGCCTCGGTCGATGACCGAGCCGTGCTCGCGGTACTGATACAGTATCCAATCGTCGTCGTCGACGGCGTACATCGATCCGAACTGTGATCCTTCCTGTCCGGCGGAGGACGCGTAAGTTCCGAGCCGACCCTGGCGCTGGAGGCTCACCATTCGCTTATCGAAGTGGCGCGCGAGCCGCATATCTCGGTATAGCTCCCGTAGCGTCTCGTCCGAAAGCGGCGGCTCGTACTCTGGGTCGAGCGGGTGGCCGTCGATGTCGAGTCGGCGGTGCAGATCCTCGTCCTCGAAGTCCATATCGTACCAACCGACCGCCGGGAACATAGCTTTAGGGCTTTCAGTATCGACTCCACGCACCCGATCCGGGTCCGAAGCGCTATTTATAAATTCGTGGGGGGTCGATGCTATAGGTAGCATAGGGACGCGGAAGCGATCGAATCCAACGAGCGGATCCCCCCTCGGAACACTCATGAAAGACTACATCATCGACGAAGAACAGCACCTCTCTCCGATCGTAGTCGGAACGACAGTCGTACTCATCGCCGTATTCGTCGTGGGCATCCTTTACACGCTCGTGGGGATTTTGCTGTAGGCCGTTTCAGGTATGCGGGAGTACTTTTAGGTATGCCTCCGTGGTAGAGATATGATTCCACGTTCGGATACCGATACACTTCTCGTAGGGATTTTTTTAATCGCTCTTGCTGCGACTATCGTCGTGCACGTGGTGTTCGTCCCCCGATACTTCCCCGGCGAATTTACCCGAGGGCTCCCGTATCTCGTCGTCGGATGGGGGAGCTATACACTGATCTTTTACACGCTCGGTCGGCTTCGCCCCGTGGACGATCGCATGCCGAACATGCGGGCGATCGATCTGGGGCTCGGGGTGTTTTTATCCTCGATCGTGTTGAGCGGGCTTTTGGACGCGGCGGGCCTTACACTCGCTGGGACGCCCCTCGTCCATGCGCTCCCGGCTGCCGGAGTCTATATCGGTCTCGGACTCGCCGGATGGGGGTTCGGCGTCCGGACCCGAACGGTCAACCGTATTACGGCTGGAGACGGTTAATCGCTCCCTCCGTGAACGAGTACATCGATATCGCTCACTCGGACGACGTGTTCAGTAACACTCCCCAACATAACTCGTTCGACGCCGCCGCGCCCGCGGCTTCCCATCACGATCAGATCGGCATCGACTGCGTCGGCGTACGTGACGATCTCAGATTTTGCGGATCCGATCGGCGTTTCGGTCGTCAGTTCTAGCCCGTTCGGCGCTCGGCGTTCGATCTCTGAGACGATATCGCTCGCCCGGCGCGTGATCGCCTTTTCGGCGGACTCACTCTCACCAGGGAGTTGATAGCCACTTAGTGGACCGGTGTCGGCAACACAGAGGAGATGGACGTGTGAATCGTGATGCGCTGCGATCTCGAATCCCCGGGCCGCCGCGCTGCCGGCGTACTCGCTCCCGTCTACAGGTATAACGATCGTGTCGAACATTTGTATATGGACTCTCTTGGCGCTCGTTCAGTATAATGCAGTAGTAATAACAAAAAGGTTCCATACGGTCACTATCGCTCCCACGACCGTCAGTGCTAGCGGCACCGCAATGCGTCCCGGTGTCCGTAGTACGTACCAGAGAAGATAGAACAGCGGGAACACGACGGCTTTGATACCCAACAGGGAATATCGACCGTACGCCTCGATAACCGGTCCGGCGATTGGCCCGGCCTCCGCAACGCCGCCCGTCGAAAGTCCCCAGAACGTGGTGACCGTGTCACCGATTCCGTAGAGGACGATCGCTGCGATCCATACTTTCCGATCGTGACCGCCGACGACTGGGATCGCGTGTTCGTCACTCACACTCCGACTGTCAACTCAGGGGAATATAACAGCAGCGGCTGCAAACGCCAGTGTGATCGTACACAAAAGTACCAATAGGAAATCAACCGTCGGAGTGATATACGCGTTATCGGTCGCCTCGCTCGTCGCGGAATCAGCGATTACCGTCGTGTCGGTCGCCATACGCTACGTTGTCGCATCTCTGTATTTAATCCGAGATTCGTTTCGAGCAGTGAGTTCGAGGGACGGATCCTTTCAAGTAGGTGGCAAACGGAGTCGATAATATGTACGATTCGATCCTGCTCCCGACGGACGGCAGCGACCGGGCAGCCGAAGCGCTCGATCACGCGATCGGTGCGGTAGACGCCTACGGTGCCGAGTTACACGTGGTCTCGGTTGTGGATCGGCGAGTTATTCTCGCGGCCGATGTCGAAGACAAAAACAGCGTGAGTCGGGAGTTAACGGACGAAGCCAACGCAGCGATCGACGATCTGGCTGGCCGTGCCGAGGAAGCGGGAGTCGACGTGACGACAGCGACTCCGGAAGGGGTCCCGTACCGAGAGATTCAGTCGTACGCGGCGAAGGAAGATATCGATCTCATCGTCCTCGGTACGCACGGCCGGACCGGACGGGAGAAGCGCCTCAATCTCGGTAGTACAACGGAACGGATCGTCAAAGCATCCGAACGCCCGATGCTCGTGGTCGACATCGGCTGATCACGCGATTCGGTTCCGGAGCGTTCCGATCCCTTCGTAATAGATCTCTATGTCGTCCCCCGGTTCGAGCACACCTGGATTCGCCGGGCTTCCGAAGCTTATCACATCCCCCTGCGTGAACGTAAAACGCTCCGAGAGGAACGAGATGACTTCGCGCGGCTTGATGAACATATTCTCAGTGTTGTCTTCCTGACGAAGTTCGCCGTTGATGTGCGTCGTCATCTCCAGACCCACGGGATCGACATCCGCGATTACTGGCCCGAGTGGTCCGGAGGAATCGAAGGCCTTTCGCGCCGTCCGGCCCTCCTGATCGAGGCAATCGAGATCGTTTAGGATCGTGTAACCCTTAACAACATCATCGACCTCACCGGTATCGATATCTTTACACTCTGTGTCGATGACGGCAGCTAACTCTCCGGCGTACGTTAGCTCCGACGAGAAACTGGGGTATGGAATCGGTGTCCCCGGGTCGTGTAGCGACACCGGAGGTTTGATGAAGAAATCCGGTTCCTCGGGGATTTCGTAGTTCATCTGATCGACCGTCTCGCCGTAATTTCGCCCGACGCAGTAGAAGACGGACGGCTCACACGGTGCGAGCAGTTCGTACTCGTCGGGAGAGTAGGTCCCCGTCTCGGTGTGAACAGTGCCGTCCTGATACTCACCAGTCTGTATCCCCGATGCCGTCTCGATGCGCGCGTACTTCATACAACAGTCGGTGGCCGCCGATTCCTTACGTGTTGTTATCGACGCGATCGGCTATCGGATCGCTTCGACCAGCTGCGGATCGTCGTTCGCTGGATTGTTGACGGCTGTCGAAACGGGATACGAGTGGAGCGACCGAGTCGGCGCCGGATCGAACGAAACGTCGTCTCCGGCGAGCCATGCGCCCTCTTCGTCGGGAGCGAAGATAACGGCCATTCGGTGGTGGAGTCGTTCAACAATCTCGTTCGGTTGCGTCGTCAGTATGGTGAACGTCTCGAGCGTTTCCGGCGAATCCTCGTCGACAGTCCCGTCGGTAAAGTCGCCGAGACCGGTCTGTTTCGTTCTCGGAGTCCACCGTTCCCAGAGGCCTGCCATCGCGAACAACCGATCATCGTCGAACGCGACTCGATAGGGTTGTTTTCCATCCTCGGATCCGACCCACTCGTAGAATCCGTCGGCCGGGACCAGACACCGTCGTCGTTCGTAAGCGTCAGCGAAGGCGGGCTTTTCTGCGGCCGTCTCGGACCGAGCGTTGATATAACTCTCTTTGGCAGTGTCGGCGTGAGGTGGGACGAGCCCCCACTCGAGATACCGAACACGATCCGGGTCGGCGTCGGTGATGACCGGGAGTTGCTGTCCCGGTGCGGCGTTATACCGCGGCTGAAACGAGGTATCGAATGCCACACCGAACCGGGATTCGAAATCCGCTTGCGTCGGAAACAGACTGTAGCGGCCACACATACGAACATCTACGGGACCCGCTTCGATATAGGTGGCGAACAGGTGGTACGGACAACGCACGTTTCGACGGCGGTGTTCCACACTCCCGCCCAGACCAGCCGTCGATGCCTCGCTACGTCACGGGGGGTCTGGTCGCGTGTTGGTATTTAAATCATCGCGTGAGACAACCGTACGCTCCAGAGCTCGTCCTGTATATGCCCTCGAATTTAAACGATATCACGACGTACACCCGCTGTGGCAGACGATGAACCGACGTTTCGGATCCCGGTGCACCCGACCCGACGGTATCCGAGACGCCGCGGCGTCGAATACGAGGGCGAAACGGTGTTCTCTTTGCGCCCAAGATCGGACCGCGATGACGACTCCCTCACCGGTCTCGTCGAGTCGGTGCTCGATCGGAGGCCCTACCGGTATGGCGACTGGTTCGATCTGCCGATGCCGCTGTATGTGGTCCACGACGACGAGACCGGCGACACGTTTCGCGTCGCAGTTCGTGATGGTGCCATCGAGCTGCACGTCCTCCCGGGAACGGAGTCGAGCGGTCTCCGCGCGTTTTATCGCCGGATTACCGACGCGTCGGAGACGATGTGGACGGTAACGCGTCGAACGGACTGAATCGTCTCGTATGAACCTGAAACGGCGCTTTCGGAACCCACAACGACTTATCGATCGCTGTCGTGTCTTGAATTATGACTCCCTCCCGGGTTGTCGAGCTCGAAGGTCACATCATCGATTCGGGAATGATGGGTTCCTCGTTCGGCATCATCATGGACCACGGTGGCTCCTTCGGTGTCGGAACATTCGTACCGATCTTGGCCGAACGCCTACTCGAGTAATGGCTCCACCGAAAAACCTCGTCACCGCCGTGTGCGTGATTCTCGCCGTTCCGATCTCCTATGCGATCTACCAGACGGGTTCTGTGTTCGCCGCAGCCGTCGCGCTTGTAGTCGTCGGGATCGCGGTACCCCAGCTCTATGCACGGTTCGCCGTCCCGATGTCCGAACCTGATCGTCGCTGAAATTTGCCGCTCACGACAACCCCTATTACGAACGCGGCGCAATCACGTTACAACCGCCTCTCATGACAACTCACGGCAGTCCCTACACGTCACACACCGAAGCTGATACGGACGAAATGCTCTCGATACTCGGAGTCGACAGCGAGGAAGCGCTTTTCGATATTCCGAACGAGGTTCGTTTCGACGACGAATTCGGTATCGATCCGAAATCCGAACGCGAGATCAAATCGACCGTCGATCGAACCCTCTCCAACAACGACGATCTCGTCGAGTTTCTCGGTCGCGGTCACTACGATCACTACGTCCCGTCGATGGTCGATCGGCTCGCGGATCGCTCGGAGTTTCTGACAAGCTACACGCAGTATCAACCCGAAATCGCGCAGGGGTTTCTGCAAGCGCTGTTCGAGTACCAGTCGATGCTCGTCGAGTTGACGGGACTCCCGATCGCTAACTGCTCGATGTACGACGCTGCGACTGCTCTCGGTGAGGCGGCGACACTCGCGATCCGAACGCGGGAGGCGGACGGTGATCGAATACTCGTTCCCGAACGGCTTCACGACGGGCGACGTCGGACTCTCGAAAACTACCTTATCGGCCACGACGTCGACGTCGAATCGTATCCGATGGACGACGGGAACGTCGACCTCGACGCACTCGCTGAACTGGTCGACGATGAGACACTGCTCATTTACGCGGAGACGCCGACAGTGCGCGGCACCATCGAGGAAGGTCTCGAATCGATCGGGGAACTCACAACCGCGAACGACGCGCTGTTTGCTGTCGGTTCCGATCCGGTCGCCTTAGCGTTGTTAGAATCCCCCGCATCTGTCGGTGCAGATATCGTTATCGGCGACGCTGCCGTACTTGGACTACCTGCCGCATACGGTATGGGAA
Organism: uncultured Natronomonas sp.; assembly: GCA_964421165.1. Classification (GTDB taxonomy): domain Archaea; phylum Halobacteriota; class Halobacteria; order Halobacteriales; family Haloarculaceae; genus Natronomonas. The sequence continues at coordinate 2,669 of CAYQWI010000042.1, read as the reverse complement.
CCGGACTGTTCGCCTGTCGTGAGACGTTTCTCAGACAGGTTCCGGGGCGACTCGTCGGGGCTAGCGAGGATTCGACCGGACGGCGGGCCTATACACTGACCTTACAGACCCGAGAACAGCATATTCGTCGCGAACGGGCGACGTCTAACATCTGTACGAACCAGGCGTGGGTCGCACTCAGAGTCGCGATGCACGTCGCCTGGCTCGGCCCCGATGGGATGATCGAACTCGCGAACCGCTGTGTCACCGACGCCCGCGAACTCGCGGCCCGTCTCGACGACATACAAGGCGTCCAAGCGCCTGCTCACGATCGACACCACTTCAGGGAGTTCGTCGTACACACGGATCAACCAGCCTCGGCGGTCGCGTCCGATTTAGAGACTGCCGGGTACGCCGTTCACGTCGTCGGCGATCACGAGATTCTACTCTGCGTGACCGAGACGAACGCCGATTCGACGGCTGCTCTCGTCGAGGCGTTTACGGAGGCTGCACGATGACTGACGACAGTGCCTCAAGCGATCCCCTCCGTTACGACCAGGCCAGATGGACTGCCGACGAAACGGTGTACGAGCCGTTGCTATCCGAAAAAAGCACCGAGCAGGTATCCCCTGATTCGCCGCTCCCCGACGGGTTGACGCGCGACAGTCTCGAACTCCCGAACCTTTCGGAACCGGAACTCGCCAGACACTACACCCGACTCTCGGAGATGAACTACGGCATCGAATCGGGTCCCTTTCCACTGGGATCCTGTACGATGAAGTACAACCCAAAGTTCACCGAAGATATCGCGGCCACACCGAACGCATCGGTTCATCCTGACCGATCCGAACGGTCGATACAGGGTCTGTTACAGATACAGCACGAACTCCAGGCGCAACTCGGAACGATCGGCGGGATGGATGCAGTTACGCTGCAGCCACCCGCGGGAGCGGCGGGCGAATTCACCGGGATACTCATCGCACGCGCGTTCCACGAAGCGAACGACGATTCCCGAAAAGAGGTCATCATCCCCGATTCCGCGCATGGGACGAACTTTGCGAGCGCCGCTATGGCCGGGTACGACGTCGTCTCCTTGCCGAGTGCGGACGACGGCCGCGTCAATCTCGACGCGCTCGATGCGGCACTCTCGGAGGAGACTGCGGCCCTGATGTTGACCAACCCGAACACCCTCGGACTGTTCGAGCGAGATATCGTCGAGATCGCGGAGATGGTCCACGACGCTGGCGGTCTGTTGTACTACGATGGCGCAAACCTCAACGCGTTGCTCGGTCGAGGTCGGCCGGGTGATATGGGCTTTGACATCATGCACTACAATGTCCACAAAACGTTCGCGACGCCGCATGGCGGTGGTGGCCCCGGTGCCGGCCCAGTCGGCGTCATCGAGGATCTCGCCGAATTCCTCCCCGATCCGCACGTTCGAAAGTCCAACGGCGGATACGAACGCTACGAACCGGAGCATTCGATCGGGAAAGTCCACGGATACGACGGCAACTGGCTCGTTCTGCTGAAGACGTACGCGTACATCTCCCGTCTCGGTGACGAGGGGTTGACTGACGCCAGCTCGAAGGCCGTCCTGAACGCGAACTATCTCGCCGAGCAAATCGAGTATGAGATCCCGTTCGAACCGTTCCACCACGAGTTCGTCGCCAGCGCCGGCGAGCAGGACGCAGCCGACGTCGCAAAACGGATGCTCGATTACGGCGTCCATCCGCCGACCACTAACTGGCCAGAGATCGTCTCGGAGGCTCTGATGACCGAACCGACCGAAATCGAGGGCAAGCGCACACTCGACCAGCTCGCAGCGGCGTTCAACGCGGCCCGCAACGACGACGCCGAGACGCTAGAGACCGCACCGAACCGGACCGCCGCTCGCCGGATCGATCAGGTGTCGGCCGCGCGGAACCCGCGGCTGTCGTGGCAGGCTCTCCACACGGAGTAATCGCCTCGTCGCTGTCGAAACAATCGTCGAATATCTCGTCGCCGTGAGAGTGTTGTAACGGGTAAAACGAGTCCGTAGCTTTTCGGACGGCTTACACCGACGTATCGATACCGTTGATCGTGACGAAGCCGTATTCACAGCTCGTACAGTGCCATTTCATTTTGGTTCCGAGTTGGATCCGCATGCTTGCTGCTTTATAAAACTCCGTCGAATCGCACTTGGGGCAGTCGTTTTCCAGCGAGAGGCTCATATTCGCAATTCTCCCCCGGGGATGTTGTATGTTTCTTGTTCGCGGTCGAAGCAACTCTCGTGCGATACGCCGTCGACAACGCTATCGAGTGCGTCAACGGGTTTCCGTGTACATCGTGGCTGAGGTGTATTCTGCAACACCGAATCGCTCCACCACATCCCTCCGCTAGTTTAAAGTATATGAGTTAGCAATACAAAAGAGATATGAGTTCGATAAAATCTGCAGAAGACGCGGAACTGGGGAATCTGATCTTGAAGATCGCAGTCGTATTTTTAACACTGGTCGTTCTCGCCGGGATATTCTTGGTCGTGGCTAGCGGACTCTTTGGGCCGTAGACGAGTTGAGTTACTGCATTCTCCGGTCACGGTAGTCGGCCTACAGAATCACCGCAAATAACACACTCTTCTCCGACAAACACTGGAAACGAAAAGCCTAGGCCGGGATTTGAACCCGGGCTCTCGTCCTTACCAAGGACGCGCT
>CAYQWI010000041.1:0-10123 GCA_964421165.1 uncultured Natronomonas sp. | reverse complement strand
GACGACGATCGTCCCCAACGCGATCCGGAGTGCGGCGAGCGATCGGGTGTCGACCGTGAAATGTGGGCGGAAGCGGGTGGTGATCGGAGCCAGAAACTCCCGTAACAAAAAAGCGGTCTCGGCGAGCGATCGTGCGTTTCGCCTCGTGCTGTTTGTCATGTGATTATACTCGTTCGACGCGGATGCCTTCCAGTCGCCTTCGCGGCTGTGGAACCCATCTGTCCGAGTTGATCTTCATTCCGTTGATAACCGAGTTTGCACCGATCCCGCTCCGCTACGTGAACTCTCGAGGTCGAGCAACCGGCGCTTTGTGGCGATGCCGTCGCCTCCGGAGTATCCCTTGAGGTCGCCGTCGCTGCCGACGACGCGGTGGCAGGGAACGACGAGCGGAACGGGATTCCGTCCGCAGGCCTGTCCCACGACGATCGGTGCAGTGTCGATCTCCGCGGCGACCTCCCCGTAGGTGCGCGTTTTCCCGTATGGGATCTCGGCCATCGCGGCCATTGCGTCCCCGAGAATTCCGTCCGCCATCCGTACGTCCAAGTCGAATAGTTCGCGCTCGCCGGCTTCGTACTCGCGCACCTGCTTTCGGATCTCCTCGCACGGTTCGGTGATAGCCGATTCGTCGATTTCGAGTCTGTCTTCGAATATTGATATTTTCATTTGATTCTCGTCGGTACGTGGTGTCTATTCCTTTGTTTGATGGTACTGTATATAAGAGCAGTAGGCCTCTGTGGACACCTAGGAGGCTCTTGATCCGTTCTCTATTCGGATTTCCAGGCCGCCCGCGCCCCGCTCTCACGGCTCACCTCCGTTCCCCGCTCGCTTTTCCGGGGCACTCGCTCGCGCTCGTGCCCCGCCCCCAAAGGAACAAGAATTTAAACACAGCGACGAAAATCACCTCCACTATGGGCAAAAAGTCGAAGGCCAAGAAAAAGCGTCTCGCGAAGTTGGAGCGACAGAACAGTCGCGTTCCCGCGTGGGTCATCATGAAGACCGATCGGGACACGCTACGCAACCACAAACGCCGTAACTGGCGCCGGAGTGACACGGACGAATGAGCGCCGAATTCGACGAGCGCGTCATGACCGTCCCGTTGCGGGACGTTCTCGCCAACACGGAAACCGACCGCGCGGACAAAGCGATGAGTCTCGTCCGCTCGCACCTCGCCCAGCACTTCAACGTCGACGAGGACGCCGTCCGAATGGACCCCTCGATTAACGAGGAAGTTTGGGCGCGCGGCCGATCCAACCCGCCGCGGAAACTCCGCGTTCGGGCCGCCCGCTTCGAGGAAGCCGGCGAGGCCGTCGTCGAGGCAGAGACCGCATAACGTGCTCCGCGCGGCACTCTCCGGATCCGCCTACGTCGGCGTCTTCGGGCGCGCAACAGACGATTGTCTGCTCGTTCGCCCCGATATCGACGAGTCGCTACTGTCCGATTTCGAGTCGGAGCTGGAGGTGCCGGCGGTCCCGACGACGATCGCCGGCTCGGGGACCGTCGGCGCGCTCGCCGTCGGCAACGAGAACGGCTGGCTCGTCAGCGAACGCGTCACCGACCGCGAACGCGACCGAATCGAGACCGAATCCGGGCTTCCAGTCGCCGAACTCCCCGGTCGAATCAACGCCGCCGGAAACGTCGTTCTCGCGAACGATCGGGGGGCGTACGTCCACCCCGATCTTTCGCGGAAGGCCGTTCGGACGGTTTCGGACGCGCTCGACGTTCCGGTCGAGCGCGGGACGATCGCCGACGTTCGGACGGTCGGCACCGCCGCGGTCGTCACGGAGAAGGGAGTGCTCTGTCACCCCAAAACGACTGACGAGACGCTGGACTTCCTCGAAGAGCTGTTCGGCGTTTACGCCGATATCGGAACGATAAATTACGGCGGTCCGCTCGTCGGCTCGGGACTGATCGCGAACGCCAGCGGCTACGTCGCCGGCGAGGAGACGACCGGTCCCGAACTGGGGCGAATCGAGGACGCGCTCGGATACATCGAGTGAGACGACGAACGCCGATTGCGACGACGAACGCCACCACCTGTCTTGCTCGGCCACGTGAGAGCGGCTTTTATCAGCGATCCACCAAAGGTAATGTTCCACGAGTTCTAGGCGGGGTATATGTCAGAAACAGGTGAGCAGACGGCATCCGTCGGACTGATCCTCGGTGGCGTTCTCATCGTGGTCGGTATCGGCGCATACGTCCTGTCTAACTTCGCGAGTGTGACGGCGTTCATCCCGACGATCTTCGGTGCAGCCATCGCGGGGTTTGCCGCGCTCGGACGCGACGACACCCGGGAACGTATCGCGATATACGCCATCGGCGCCCTCGCGATTCTCGGGATCGTGGGATCAGTACGCGGTATCCCCGACATCGTTGCGTTGCTGACCGGCGGCTCGGTCGAGTCGGTCGTCGCTCCCGTCACACAGGGGGCGATGATCGTGGTCTGTCTCGTCCTCATTCTGGCGGTCGGTCGGTACCTCCTCGATACGCGCTGAGAGTATCGTTTCCACGTACTGGATGTGCGCTGTGCATTCGGCACGAGCTCCGGGAATTTCATCGGAGCACCCCTCGCGATTCGATCGCTCAGGCTCGTCTGTTTTTCGACGTATCGCGTTTTTCGATGCCCGTCTTGTCTGTGCGTATCATCCTCTCGGGCGGTTTGGACCCGATACATGCCATTTTCCCCCGATAATTCGGAAAGCTGTTTCGCAACTACCAAATAGCCGCTTTCCGAACCTTCGCTTGATATAATTATGGCCAGGCCAGAGGTTCTTGACCGAATCAAAGAGGCCGAGAGTGAGGCCGACGACATCGTTGCCAAGGCGGAATCCGAGCGCGAAGAGCGTATCGCCGAGGCGCGTTCGACGGCCGACGACATTCGCGAACAAGCCCGCGAGGAAGCTCGCGAACTCAAAGAACAGCGGCTCGAAGCCGCGCGCGAGGAGATCGAAGCCGAGCGAGAAGAGATCCTCGAAACGGGGATCTCCGAGCGTGAGGCGCTCGAATCGCAGGCGGCAGAGAACCGCGCTGCTGTCGTCGAATACACGGTCGATCTGTTCACGGAGGCGGTGAATGTCCAGTCTCAGACCTGAACGAATGAGTCGGATCTCGGTAACGGGATCCAAGCGAGTGATGGACGAGACCATCGAGACCGTCCACGAGCTGAATCTAGTTCACGTCACCGATTACGACGGTAGCTGGGAGGGCTTTTCGCCCGGTGACCCGATCGAAGGCGCCGAGGAGGCTGCCCAGAAGCTTGTCACCGTCCGCGCCCTAGAGAGCACTCTCGACATCACCGAAGAGGACGCCGGTCGGATCCGAATCATCGAGGACGACGAACTCGATTCGAAGCTCGAAACCACTCGAACCCGCGTCAACGAACTCGACGATCGCCGTTCGGAGCTTCGAACGGAGATCAGATCGATCGACGAGAACGTCGAGGCGGCGCGACCGTTCGCGGCGTTGGGGATCGATCTCGATCTACTTTCTGGATACGACTCGTTGACCGTCGCCGTCGGCGAAGGCGACGCTGAAGCTATCGATACTGCGCTCGAAGATGCCGAGGCGGTTGAGGGGTACGAACTCTTCACCGAAGGCGGCTACGTCGCCGTCTTCGCCTATCCCGATATCGACCTCGACGACGCGCTCGTCGGGACGCCGTTCACCGAATACGATATCCCCGATCTCGGGGACAGCCAGGAAGCGACGAGTCCGGAGGCGTACATCGACGAGTTGACTCACCGACGAAACCAACTCGAATCCAAACTCGATACGGTCGAACACGAACTCGAAGACCTCAAACACGAGGTCGCGGGCTTTCTGTTGGCCGCCGAGGAAAAACTCTCCATCGAGGTCCAAAAGCGAGAGGCGCCGCTGACGTTCGCGACGACACAGAACGCCTTCGTCGCCGAGGGATGGATCCCGACGGAACAAGTCGACGAACTCGTCGAAACGCTCGAAACGCGCGTCGGCGACCACGTCGAAGTCGACGAGCTCGAACGGGCATCCTATCAGGACGGACACGCCCACGAGCGCGAAGAGATGGACGACTCACCGAACGAAGGTGAGGCCGTCGCTGATGGGGGCCACGCGATGAGTGGCGGTTCCCCGCCAGTCATCCAGGACAACCGCCCGGCGGCGAAGCCGTTCGAGATGCTCGTCGGCGTCATCAACCGACCCAGATACAATGAGCTCGATCCGACGCTCGTGTTGTTCCTCACGTTCCCGGCCTTCTTCGGGTTCATGATCGGGGATGTCGGATATGGTATCCTCTATATGCTGATGGGATGGTTCCTGATGGCGAAGTTCGACAGTCCGGGCTTTCGAAGCCTCGGCGGTGTCGCGATCTGGGCCGGCGTCTTCACGACGATATTCGGCGTCCTGTACGGCGAGTTCTTCGGACTGCACGAACTCGGCTACATAGTCTTCGGCGAGGGCGGATCGCCGATGGACAAGGGACTTTCACCCGCTAACATCGCCTTCGCGTGGGCGTGGCTCGTAGTGAGCCTGCTGCTCGGGCTGATCCACTTGTCGATCGGCTACGTGTTTGGCTTCTTCGACGACCTCAGCCACGGCCTCGTCGACGCCGTCACCGAGAACGTCTCCTGGCTCATGCTCATGCTCGGCGCGTGGATCTGGGTGTTCAGTACGCACCTTCAGGCGTTCAAACCCGAACTGCTCTACACGACGTTCAACGCCCAGGGTGCGATGGTCAACGGCGAGCCCGTCGCGGCCCAGGAGGTCGCCTACGAACTCGGATTCGCGGGCTTCTCTGAACCAGTCGGGATCGCCGCCGGTGTCATCGGATTACTCGGCCTCGCGCTACTCGTCTACGGCGAGGGGGGGATCGGTCTCCTCGAGAGTCTGAACGTCTTCGTGAACGTCCTCTCGTACACCCGTATCGCCGCGGTTCTGCTCGCGAAGGCAGGGATGGCGTTCGTGGTCAATCTGCTCGTCTTCGGTGCCTATCAGGGCCCGGACGGCGGCGTCCACTTCATCTACAACGAGATGGGCGGCATCGAGGCCGCGAACGAAGCCGTCGCCGCGGAGGGCGGCGAGATCATGTTCGGGGGGCTGTTGACCGACGCCAGCGGCGCGATGTTCATCGTCGCGCTGCTCGTCGGTGCCGTCATCTTCGTGGTCGGTCACATCCTCGTCCTCCTGCTCGGCATTACGAGCGCCGGTCTGCAGGGGATCCGTCTCGAGTACGTCGAGTTCTTCAACAAGTTCTACGAGGGCGGCGGCAAGCCGTACCAACCGTTCGGCTACGAACGCCGCTATACGACGGAAGACTGACTCCGTCCGATTTTCTCCCGCCCGTCGTTTCGCCCTTTTATCGAACAATCTGTGACAAAACTATCACGTTTGTCCACCGTCTATGTGACTGTCTATCGTTTATCTGTGGGCGCTCTCGTCGTCGTTTGGGAAGTTTTATGAACTCTCTGCGAACATATCCGACTGTTCGGATAGCAGTAAATCCACACCAACGGAATACAAACCATGTTTGAACTTGCTACTGTCGCCAGCAGTGTTGCACCGGTACTCCAGAATGGCGGTCCTGCGATCGAACCCGCAGCCGCCGCGGCGCTCGCAGTCGGCCTCGCCGCCTTCGGTGCGGGCTATGCGGAGCGTGGCATCGGCGCCGCAGCCGTCGGCGCGATGGCCGAAAACGAGGATCTCTTCGGTAAGGGGCTCATCCTGACGGTCCTGCCGGAGACGCTCGTTATCTTGGCGCTGGTCGTCGTCTTCGTGGTCTAAACCACACCTACCTTTTCCAATAATGAGCCTTGATACGGTCGTAGAGGACATCCGAGATGAAGCCCGCGCGCGTGCAGAAGAACTACGCGAAGCGGGGGACGCCCGCGCCGAGGAGATCGTCTCCGAAGCCGAGCGCGAAGCCGAGGAGATCGTCTCCGAGGCCGAACGCGAGGTCGAACGAGCGATCGAGCAAGAGCGCGAGCAGGAGCTTTCGGGGGCGAAACTCGAGGCCAAACAGGCCCGCCTCGAAGCGCGCCGGAACGTTCTCGAGGAGGTCCACGACGATGTCGAAGCACAGATCGCCGATCTCGACGGTGACGAGCGCGAAAAGCTGACGCGGTCGCTTCTGGACGCTGCCGCGGAAGAGTTCGACGCGGATTCGGTCCGCGTTCGCGGCCGCGAAGACGACGAGGAGCTTCTGGAAGCGATCGTCGCTGAGTACGACGGGTTCGAAGTCGGCGAACCGATCGACTGTCTCGGCGGTGTCGTCGTCGAGTCAGACGCCTCTCGCGTCCGAGTGAACAACACGTTCGACTCCGTCCTCGAGGACGTCTGGGAGGAGAACCTGCGCGAAATCAGCGCGCGCCTCTTCGAAGAATGAACATCAAAACCGAGGGGAGTTCGAACTACGAATACGTCACGGCGAGAGTTCGATCGCGGCGGGCGAAGCTGTTCGATGCGGACGACTACCGGAAACTCGTCCGGATGGGCCCCAGCGCGATCGCTCGGTTTATGGAAGACTCCGAGTACGAAGCCGAAATGAACGCGCTCGGTACTCGTCACTCCGGCGTCGACCTCATCGAGTACGCGCTGAACCGGAATCTCGCGAAACACTTCGATGACCTGTTGACGTGGGCGGACGGATCGCTGTACGAGTACATCGCGAACTACCTCCGAAAGTTCGACGCCTGGAACGTCAAGACGGTCATCCGCGGCATCTATACGGAGGCCGATACCCAGGAGATCGAAGACGATCTCATCCGGACGGGGGAGTTCTCCCGGAAGACGCTCGACCGACTCACCGAGGCGACGAGCATCGAGGATGCCATCGAGACGCTGTCGGGAACGATCTTCGGCGAACCGCTCGAAGCGGCCTACGAGGACTTCAAGAGTTCGGACGCGCTCGTTCCGCTCGAAAACGCCGTCGATCGGGCGTTCTTCTCACATCTGCTCGACGACATCGGGCAGCCGGAACCCGACACGGCAACGGCGCTGTATCGGGAGTTCCTCGAGGCCGAGATCGACTTCAGAAACCTACGTAACGCGCTTCGGATCGCCCGAAGCGGTGCGGAGATCGATCCGGCGGAGTACTTCATCGAGGGCGGTCGGCTCTTCGACGGCGAGGAGCTCCGACAGCTCGCGTCGAACACCGACGAACTCGTCACACGGATTCGTGAGAGCAGCTACGGTGACGATCTCACGGACGCCCTGGACGAACTCGAATCCGCGACGAGTCTGATCGGGTTCGAACACGCACTGAACACCGCGCTGCTCGAGTACTCGGAGAAACTGTCGAATCGGTATCCGCTTTCGATCTGTCCGGTGCTTTCGTACATTCTCGCGAAGGAGCGAGAGATCGAGAACATCCGTGCGATCGCCCGCGGACGCGAAGCCGGGATCCCCGTCGAGGAAATCGAAGCGGAGCTGGTACAATGAGCCAGGAGATCGCGGTCGTCGGGAGTCCGGACTTCACGACCGGGTTCCGCCTCGCCGGACTCCGTCGGTTCGAGAACGTCCCGGACGAGGACAAAGACGAGAGACTCGATGACGCCGTCACGTCGGTTCTCGACGACGAGGGCGTCGGTATCGTCGTCATGCACGACGAAGACATCGAGCACCTTTCACGTACTGTCCGACAACGAGTCGAAACGAGTGTCGAACCGGTCGTCGTCACGCTGGGTGGCGGCACCGGTTCGGGCAATCTGCGCGAGCAGATCAAACGCGCCATCGGCATCGACCTGATGGACGAATAATCATGAGTCAAGCAACTGCAAGCGAAACAACGGACGAGGGTGTGATCGAGAGCGTCAGCGGTCCCGTCGTGACCGCGGTCGACCTCGGTGCCCGGATGAACGATGTCGTCTACGTCGGCGAGGAAGGGCTGATGGGCGAGGTCATCGAGATCGAAGGTGACATCACCACCATCCAGGTGTACGAGGAAACCTCCGACGTCGCTCCCGGCGAACCGGTCGAAAACACCGGCGAACCGCTATCGGTCGACCTCGGCCCCGGAATGTTGGATAGTATCTACGACGGCGTTCAGCGTCCGCTGGACGTACTCGAAGAAAAGATGGGTGCCTTCCTCGACCGCGGTGTCGACGCACCCGGTATCGATCTCGAAAAGACGTGGGAGTTCACTCCCGAAGTCGAAGTCGGGGACGAGGTCACCCCCGGCGATGTCGTCGGTATCGTTCCCGAAACCGAGAGCATCGACCACAAGGTGTTGGTTCCGCCGGGGTACGATGGCGGCGAAGTCGCGGCTATCGAGTCGGGATCGTTCACCGTCGACGAGACGGTCGTCGAACTCGAAAACGGCGAAGAAGTACGGATGCACCAGGAGTGGCCGGTTCGGGAGCCACGCCCCACCGTCGAAAAGGAGACTCCGACGACGCCGCTGATCTCGGGTCAGCGCATTCTCGACGGCCTCTTCCCGATCGCGAAAGGCGGAACGGCCGCGATTCCGGGCCCGTTCGGCTCCGGGAAGACGGTCACCCAACACCAACTCGCCAAGTGGGCCGACGCGGACATCGTCGTCTACGTCGGCTGTGGCGAGCGCGGCAACGAGATGACCGAAGTCATCGAGGACTTCCCCGAACTCGAGGACCCAAAGACCGGCAAGCCGCTTATGTCCCGGACGTGTCTCATCGCGAACACTTCGAACATGCCGGTTGCGGCGCGTGAATCCTGCGTGTACACCGGGATTACGATCGCGGAGTACTACCGCGACATGGGGTACGACGTGGCGCTTATGGCCGATTCCACCTCGCGGTGGGCCGAGGCCATGCGGGAGATTTCCTCGCGGCTCGAGGAGATGCCCGGCGAGGAGGGCTACCCCGCGTATCTGGCCGCCCGTCTCTCACAGTTCTACGAACGCGCCGGCAAGTTCCAGAACCTCAACGGCAGCGAAGGGTCGATCTCGGCCATCGGTGCGGTGTCGCCGCCCGGTGGCGACTTCTCGGAACCGGTGACCCAGAACACGCTCCGTATCGTCAAGTGCTTCTGGGCGCTCGATGCGGACCTGGCCGAACGGCGGCACTTCCCCTCGATCAACTGGAACGAGTCGTACTCGCTGTACACCGAACAGCTCGATCCGTGGTGGCGCGAGAACGTCGAAGAGGAGTATCCCGAGGTCCGACAGTGGGCCGTCGACGTGCTCGACGAGGAGAGCGAACTCCAGGAGATCGTTCAGCTGGTCGGAAAGGACGCGCTGCCGGCCGACCAACAGCTGACGCTCGAGGTCGCTCGATACATCCGCGAGGGGTGGCTCCAGCAGAACGCGTTCCACGACGTGGACACCTACTGTGAGCCCGAGAAGACCTACCTCATGCTGACGGCGATTCAGCACTTCAACGAGGAGGCGTTCGACGCGCTCGAAGCCGGTGTTCCCGTCGAAGAGATCATCGCGATCGACGCCGCAGCGCGGCTCAATCGGATGAACACACAGGAGAACTACGAGGAATACATCGAGGAGCTGAAAGGCGATATCGCCGAACAGCTCCGGGAGCTTTACTGACCATGCAAAAAGAATACAAGACCATTACGGAGATCAGCGGACCGCTGGTGTTCGCCGAGATCGACGAGCCGGTCGGCTACGACGAGATGGTCGAGATCGAGACCCCGGACGGCGAAACCCGCCGCGGCCAGGTGCTCGAATCGACCTCCGAGTTCGTCGCCATTCAGGTGTTCGAGGGAACGTCCGGTATCGACCGCAACTCTTCGGTTCGATTCCTCGGCGAGACGCTGCAGATGCCGCTGACCGAAGAGCTGCTCGGTCGCGTTCTCTCGGGATCCGGCCAGCCGATCGACGGTGGTCCCGCGATCGAACCGGACCAGGAACGACCGATCGTCGGCGCGGCGATCAACCCGACTGCTCGAGAGTACCCCGAGGAGTTCATCCAGACTGGCGTCTCCGCGATCGACGGCATGAACACGCTGATCCGCGGACAGAAGCTCCCGATCTTCTCCGGATCCGGGCTGCCGCACAACGATCTGGCACTCCAGATCGCGCGACAGGCTTCGGTTCCCGAAGAGGAAGAAGACGGCGAGGAGAGTTCGGAGTTCGCCGTCATCTTCGGCGCGATGGGAATCACCCAAGAAGAGGCGAACGAGTTCATGGACGACTTCGAGCGCACCGGCGCGCTGGAGCGAT
>CAYQWI010000040.1:0-10167 GCA_964421165.1 uncultured Natronomonas sp. | reverse complement strand
GGGTATCACTCGGACGTGTGGTCGGGTGCGAGTGGCTTTGATCCTACACGACTCGACCGCACAACAGGCCGACGAATCCCACTCCGGCTTCCTCGTAGATCCGATCGTCCGTCCGATCGACGAGCGCACCCCGGGCCGCCTCGACGCGGTCCGAAAGCCTCGCATCGATATCGCCGAACGGCGCAGTGAGAATGTCGTAGTAGTCCGTCGTCGGGGAACTAGCCGCGGTGAACACCCGAAACAGCGGGTTGATCGGTCGGCCGAGCGGACGATCCGACGCGGTCGCGTCCAACAGTCCGATCCGGCCGCCTGAAGCGACGAGATTGCACCACCGATCGACGACGGTCGCCGGGTCTTCGAAGAGCCCACAGACGAACGTCGCGAGGACGGCGTCGGCGCGCGCGATCGGTGGCTCGGTCGCATCCCCTCGGACGACTGCGACGGTGTCGTATTCAGCCGTGCGTTCGCGAGCTCGTTCCAGAAGCGGACCGGTGATATCGATCCCGATGACGCGCCCGTTCGGGCCGACCCGCTCGCGGAGATACGGCAAGTTCGCGCCGGTTCCACAGCCCATCTCGACGACCGTATCACCGGGCATCGCGACGTGTTCGGCCGCTATCTGACGCCATCGACCGACACCCGGCGCGGTCGCGATCCGATCGTACAGCGCCGCGTGGTCGCCGTAAAAATCGGCTATCGAACTCATCCCGTGACCTCTCGAACCGCCGCGACGACCGCGGAGGCATCGGCCCCGAGCAGATAGCAAACGGGTTCGATACCGAACCCGCCGGTCTGGTACAACACGTCGATATCGGGTTTTTCGGCGACTACCTCGGCGACCGCCGTTTCGGGATCGGTTTCGGCATCGAATTCGGCGGTCGTATATCCCGCCACTTCGAGCGACTCGATAATGTCGGGGTCGTATCGGACGTTGATCGCGGCACGGGCCTCCGAACCGCCGTTCCGGGCGGCGAGCAACAGCGACGCGACGTGTTCTGAGACGCCGAACTCCGGCTCGCCGGGGACGGTTGCTCGACCTTTGATATCGAGTATGCGACCGGGAACGCCCGCCACGCCGTCGATCGTGGTCGCGTCGGGGAGCGCTTCGACGAGATTCGATCCGACGGCGGGAATGAGCGACGCGAAGCCGCTCGTGTTTTCGAGCGTTCGAACGCCGCGACGGACCGATGATCGCACCCGCTCTGTCATCCGAAACTCGCCCTCGGGGTCGTGGATGTCGAGCGGCCCGTCGTACGTCGCGATCGGCGGGTACGCCTCCTCGTGGAGATGGGCGAGCAGATCACCGCGTTCGAGTTGCCGGATCAACACCTCGGTTTCGACGAGCGCCTGAACGCGGCTCATATCGCCGTTCGAGAGCCCGTCGGCGAGTCGTTCGACCAACTCGGCGACGCGATCGTCCCCGGCGATCTCGTCGTTGACATCGACCTCGCCGTGTGCGTATTTCGAGACCGCACTCTGGCTGATTCCGAGCAGATCTGCGACCTCACTCTGTGTGCGACCGCGCTCGCGAAGTTCGCCCGCGAGCATCGTCCGGAACGTCGGGAGGAACTCCTCGACGACGATCTCCTCGATGAATCTCATCGGTCCAGTTGCGCCCCGCTGAACTCGTCGTCCGATTGGATCCGCGAGGCCTGCGGTCCGGTTTGATCCTGATATTTTGATCCCCGGTCGGTCCCGTACGGCTCCTCGGCCGAGGTTTTTAGCTCGGTGAAGATGACCTGTGAGATCCGCATATCGGGATTCAACGCGACGGGAGCCGTTCCGAGGTTCGACAGTTCCAGCGTGATCTGCCCGCGATAGCCGGGATCGATGATTCCCGCGGTCGCGTGGATGACGATCGCGAGGCGACCGAGCGAGGACCGACCCTGAACGGTGCCGAGCAGATCCGGGGGGATTTCGACACGCTCTTTCGTCGTCCCGAGGACGAAGTCGCCGGGATGGAGGATGAACTCCTCGCCCTCCTCGACGTAGGTCTCCTCGACGTACTCGCCGACCTCCCGTTCGCTGTTCGGGTGAATACAGGGGATGTTCGTGCGCTGAAACTCCAAGAACTCCCGCCCGAGACGGAGATCGATGCTGGCCGGCTGGATCTGTAACTCCGGATCTGCGAGCGGTTCGACCACGAGATCGCCGTCAGTCAGTCGCCGCCGGATGTCGGCATCGGAGAGTATCATACACCGATTGGGGAGGGCGAACGGTTAAAATCGAACGGTCGGAGCGCCGATCGAGGCCGCAACGTTCACTTCCCTCCGACGAGCAGATCGGACAACGAATGTTCACGCCCGACGAGGTGGCCGGGATCGTCGATATCTTCGTGGCGCTGACTCGCGAGGAAACCGAGAGAGCGCTCTCGGAGTTGGCCTATCGACACGGGGAAACGCCACCCGAAGACGCCGTAGGTGATGCCATCGACGAGTTCGTGCTCGTCGCGTTCGATCGCGACGGCAGACGGCTTTTGGCCCCCGGCCCGGCCGCGTTCCCGGAGCTTCCGGACGGGGCCGAAGACCTGCCCCATATTCTCGGAATCGACGCCCGAACGGTCGATCGAACGCTCGTCACGCGCGCCGCCGCGGAACGACTCCGAACCGAAGCGGTCTGTGCGGCCACGCTCGGCGCTCGCGAGCACGCCGACCGGCTCATCGACATCAGTTACGACCTGGAAACGTGGGGGCACATCGATCTAGCGGGAGTCAGAGAACGGCTCGGTCCGATTGTGGATGGGACGAACTAAGAACACCGAGCGTGTACGGGCACGTATGGACTGGGAGCGGGTGGGGCGTTACAAACCGTCGACGGCAGCCGAGGGGGACCGCGAAGCCGCCGTCCTCGTTCCGGTGATCACCCGCCCGGACGACGAGCAGCTGCTGTTCACCAAGCGCGCCGATCACCTCGGCGAACACCCCGGTCAGATGAGCTTCCCCGGCGGCGGCCGCGAACCGGGGGACGAGAGCCTCGAGGCGACAGCTAGACGCGAGGCGTTCGAAGAGATCGGCCTCGAGTTCGACGCCGCCGAAATCGTCGGGAGACTTGACGATCTCCCGACCGTTTCGAACTACTCCGTTCGGCCGTTCGTCGCGAAGATTCCGGACGCGACGTACGTCCCGGACGAACGGGAAGTCGCCGAAATCGCCATCCTCTCGATTTCAGACCTCACCGATCTCGAGAACTACGATTCCGAGCGACGGGAGCATTCGTACTACGGAACCATCCGAATCCACTACTTTCGCGTCGACGGCTACACCGTCTGGGGTGCGACCGGTCGAATGCTCGCACAGTTTCTCGAACTCGCGACCGGCTGGCGGATACCGCCGGAAGTCGATCGGGTCGTCGACGCCGACGCCGAGTATCCGGTTTGAGCGGCGGCTTCGCTTGCGTCGGTCGAAATCAGGGTGATGGCGGCTCGCCGTCCCACGCGCCCATGTCGGTGTAGAAATTCAACATCGCGAACTTCAGTTTTTCCGGCTCGATGTCGATGTGTTCGCTCCGTTCTTCCGGCGGGAAACTCGGATAGACGCTGTAGTCCCCCATCTCCCGCCGTTTCGACTGGGCGTAGCGTTCGTCAACGAGGACACGGGTACCGAAATCCGACGGCGACCGGATGACCCGCCCGAGGGCCTGTCGGGTCTTTCTGACCGTCGGAATTTCGACGGCATATCGCCAGCCCGCATCCTCGTCGCCGCCGCCGAAGGCGTTCTCGTAGGCGCGCTGGACGGCCTCCATCCGGTCGTCGAGGTGCGGATAGGGGACGCCCACGACGACGACGGTTCGGGCGTCGTCGTCATCGAAGCTGACCCCTTCCGCGAGCGTCCCCCAGAGCGACGTAAAGAGGACGGCGTCGTCGTCGTCGACGAACTCCTGTCGAAGCGCTTCGGCTCGGGTTCCGGGTTCGTCGAGATACGGCGTCGACTCCCCCGCGAAGCGGTGGTAGTAGCGTTCGGCCTCGGCGTAGCTCGGGAAGAACGCGAGCGCGTTGCCGGGCGTAAATCGGATCGCGTCTTCGATAACCGAGCCGATCGTCTCCTGAACGGCGGGGTCACCGCGCTGGCTCGCGAACAGCGCCGGAGTCTCGACGGCGTAGGTCCGCCGTCTGGATTCGGGGAACTGCTCTCCGTAGGCCATCGTCAACGGGTCGTCGAGCCCCAGCACGTCCTCGGTGACGTCGAAGGGACGAAGCGTCGCGCTCATGAGGACGGTCGCGTGCAGTTCCTCGAACAGCGGCTCGGTGACCCGCCGCGGCAGGCAGGTGTATAGCTCCGCACGCCCGACGACGCCGGTCTCGGTTCGCCGAACGCCCGCGACGGGATACTGACCCGGTTCGACACTCGATTCCATCCACCGCTCGATGAACGCCGCCGCCGTGAGCGTCGGACACTCCTTTCGCGTCGTCGATTCGCCGTCCTTGTAGGCGCGCTCGTAGCGTCGGTCCAGCTCCTCGCCGAGCGCGAGTGCTTCCTCGATATCCGTCCCGAACCCCTGTCCCGTGTAGTTCTCCAAGAACGCGATCGAGAGATCGTCTCGGCCGGTGTCGTTGTCGATCGAAACGTCGCGCCACGTCTCGTCGACCGACTCGCGCTCGCCGAACCCGAACGAATCCTCGTAGGTTTCGACCAGAGCGTCCCGGAAGGTTCCGATGACGTTCGCGGCCGGCTCAGCGCGCGCATCTTCGACGCCGTCGAGTTCGTCGATCGCGCCGTCGAGCGTCCGCTCGGCGAGCGTCCGCGTCGCGTGGTCGCGGGCGGCGTCGGCGACGTTGTGCGCCTCGTCGAAGACGACGATTATGTCTTCGGGATCGCGACCGAGCCACCGAAAGAACTGCTCGCGAATCATCGGATCGAGCAGGTGGTGATAGTTGCAGATGACCAGATCGACGCCCTCCATTCCGTCCTTTAAAAGCTCGTAACCGCACAGATCCCGTTCGTGGGCGTACTCGTAGATCTCGTCGGGGGTCCGCACGTCGTCGAAGAGCCACCCGTAGAACTCGTCGACGTCGCCGGTGAGATTGTTGTAGTAGCGCTCGCAGATGTTTCGCTCCTCTCGGAGCGCCTCGATGTCCGATTCGAGACCGTCGAGTTCGTCGAGGACGGTGCCGCGGGCGTCGGTCGCGTCGGCTTCGCCCGACCTGCTCGCGTCGAGAAGCTCCCCCTCCCGCTCGGATAGCTCGGCGACGTCTCGCTCTTTGTCGACTAACTCGCGCGTCGTGTCCCGGAGCGCCTGACACTCCTCGTAGCCGACATCGATGTGACACATCGAGCTCTTCCCGCGGAAGACGACGGTTCTGATCGGCTCGGTCTCGGTGATCGCGCGGGCCTCCTCGATGAACTGCCTCGTCTGCTGGTGGACGTTCGTCGTGATGACGACCGTCTTGCCGGCCGCCCGTCCGTACTCGAGCGCCGGGACGAGCGAGGCGAGCGTCTTTCCGGTCCCGCATGCGCCCTCGAAGAGCACGTCCCGTTCTTCGACGAGGGCTTCCCGAATGTTCCCCATCGCCTCCGACTGGTGGTCGTACGGCTCCTCGTAGGGGAAATACTGCCGGTAGCCGTCCGATTTCGACACGGGGATGGATTGGTCGCTTTCGCTTAAAAGGGTTCGGCGGGTAGGGTGAAAGTGATATAGTGAACGGCAGGGCTTTCTCCTTGTTCTTCCGTAACAACTGGAGCTATGACACACCGATCGCATGACGACTATACGATCAGGTGTGCAGTGACTTCCAGTGGCTACTATAGCTCACCCGGGCGTCACTGGAACTGCATCCCGCCGTTAACGTTGATCACTTCACCCTGCAGGTAGCCGTTCTCGAGGATGTATTCGACTGTGTGAGCGATCTCGGCGGGATCGCAAGCGTACTCTGGGAGGTGAGTATCGACGTTTTCGTGACCCCGAAAGTCGATCGATTCCAGATAGGCGAGGATGTCGTCGTTCATGTCGGTCTCGACCGGACCGGGGGCGACGGCGTTGAACTGAATCCCGTCGTCCCCGAACTCGCGAGCGAGCGCCCGCGTGAGTCCGTGGAGTCCGGCTTTGCTCGCCGCATAGCTGACGTCGACGGTTCCCCCTGTCCCGCCGATCGATGAGACGAAGACGACGTCTCCTCCGGGATTCAGATGCGGGATCGCGGCGCGAGTGACGTAGAACGAGCCGGTGAGATTCGTCCGCAGGACGCGATCCCACTGCTCGTCGCCCATCGCTTCGGTACGAGCGGGATCGACGATTCCGGCGTTGTTGACGACCGCATCGAGCCCGCCGAGCGCCTCGACCGCATCGTCGATGAGCGTATCGACCGCCGACGAGTCGGTCACGTCACCGCGGACGGCGACGGCCGACGCTCCCCGCTGTTTCGCTTCAGAAACGACGTTCGTTGCGTCGTCAGTCGACTCGTTGTACCCGATCGCCACGTCGTGTGACTCCGCGAGACGAAGCGCGGTCGCGCGTCCGATACCGCGACTCGCACCGGTTATCAGAACGTTCATGAAACAACCAAGTTGCAATACCAATTAATAATATCGGTACGACGAATGACGCTATTGACCCCCGAGCGGCCGATCATCGGGAGAACGAACGCGAGGCTATTCGGCGAAGACTCCCGAAAAAGTCGCCCTTTGGCCGATCAGGCCATCGCGTTCAACATCAGTACGAACACGCCCAAAAGGACCCCGAAGGCGACGACGGTTCGGGGATCCATCGTCGGTGTATTGCTGTCCTCGGCGTCGAAATAGCGGACGAGTCCCGCACTGGACATCAGCCCACCGCTGTTTTGGCCACTGCTCATACCCGATACTTCACCCACAAACCCCTAAGCGTTTCGACGCCGTGCCGGTTGGAAAACCCTTATGCGCTCGGCTGGAATATCGGTAGCTATGCCCGTTACGCTGAAAGACTTCTACGCGGACTGGTGCGGCCCGTGTAAAACACAGGACCCGATCCTCGACGACCTCGCCGAGGACTACCCCGACGTCGAGTTCGAAAAGGTCGATGTCGACAAAGAGCAAGACGTCGCGAACGAGTACCAGGTCCGCTCGCTACCGACGCTCGTCGTCGAAAACGAGGACGGCATCGTCGAGCGGTTCGTCGGCGTCACACAGCGCGACGACATCGAGGCCGCGCTCGGAAAAGCAGGCGCTTGAGCTGAGCTCCAGATCAGGACAGCAGATACGTCAACAGCCCTTTCTGTGCGTGTAGCCGGTTTTCGGCTTGGTCCCACACGATCGAGTTATCACTCTCTAAAGCCGCATCAGTCACTTCCTCGCCGCGGTGGGCGGGCAGACAGTGCATCAACAGCCGATCGCCGAGCAGTTCCTCGGTGATCTGAAAGCCCGCGCGCGAGAACGCGTCGAGCTTTTCCGCGCGTTCGGACTCCTCGCCCATGCTGACCCACACGTCGGTGTAGACCGCGTCGGCCCCCTCGACGGCCGCCTCGGGATCGGTGACGATCTCCGGTTCGCTTCCGAGTTCGGCGGCGCGATCGAGGACCGCATCGTCGACGCCGTAGCCGTCAGGCGTCGCGACGACGAGATCCAGACCGACCAGCGCGGCGCCGATGACGAACGACTGACAGACGTTGTTACCGTCGCCGACCCACGCCACGCGGGCGTCGAAGCCGTCGAAGCGCTCCCGAATCGTCAACAGATCGGCGAGCGTCTGGCAGGGGTGAGCGTCGTCGGTCAACCCGTTGACGACCGGGACCTCCGCGTACTCGCCCAGTTCCACGACATCGGCGTGCTCGAAGACGCGCGCCATGATGACGTCGACGTACCGACTCAGCGCGCGGGCGGTGTCTCTGACCGGTTCGCCGTGGCCCAAGTGGATGTCGTCGGGACCGAGAAAGATCGCGTGCCCGCCGAGCTGGGTCGCGCCGGTCTCGAACGAGACCCGCGTCCGCGTCGAGGGTTTCTCGAAGATCATCGCGAGCGTCTTACCGTCCATCGCTTCGGCCGTTTTCCCGCGGGCCGTCCGCTCTTTGAGATCGGTCGCCCGCGTCAATACGTCGTCGAGTTCGTCTCTCGTCAGGTCGTCGATGTTCAGGAAGTTCATCGTAGCTCCTCCGCAACCGTTTCTAAGACCGCGACCGCACGGTCGAGTTCGTGCAGTTCGAGGTGTTCGTTCGGCGTGTGATCTAACGCCGAATCGCCGGGGCCGTACGTCACCATCGGACAGTCCCACGCGCCGGCGTAGATGTTCATATCAGCCGTTCCGGTCTTACGTAAAAGTCGGGGGTCGCCGCCCCGCTGACGAATCGCGACACGAAACGCCCGGGCGACGGAGGTTCTCGGGCTCTGCATCGTCGGCTCGACCGCGTCCGTCCAGTTGACCGTTCCGGGACCGAGTTCGGCGTCGGCCAACTCCCTGATCTCCTCGGTGGCGTGCTTCGGCGGGACCCGAAGCTGGACATCGAGCGTCGTCTCGACCGCCAATCCGTCCTCGGACGGACCGCCTTCGATAGAGACGGGCTTGGGCGTGACGCGCTCGAAGACGGGATCGTAATCGTCGCCCTCGAATCGGTCCTCGACCGCCGACCACCACTCGATCGCGTCCTGGATCGCGTTGTTCTCCGGTCGGGAGGTGTGGCCCGACTCGGACGTGCCGACGTACGTTCCGCTCAGAATGCCGCGGTAGCCGAGCGTGATTCCGTCCCATCCGGACGGTTCGCCGTTGACGACCGCTTCGGGGGCGTCCCGATCGGAGACGAGATGGCGCGCGCCGCGGGAATCGACTTCCTCCCCGACGACGCCAGCGAAAGAGACGCCCGTTCGGACGGCCGCGACGGCTAACGCCGCGAGCGGTCCTTTCGCGTCGACCGAGCCGCGTCCCCACAGTTCGGGGCCGCTCTCACCGGTTTCGGTGCGAACAGGGATATCTCCCGGAACCGTATCGATGTGGGAAGTGTACAGTACGCTGTCGTTGGCCGGCGCGCGGACGTTTCCGATCTCGTCTATGAAGACATCCCGGTCGTGCGCTTCGAAAAACGACGCCAACGCATCGGCACAGTCGCTCTCCTCAGGTGTCGGCGAGGGGATCGAGACGAGTCGCTCCAGCAGTTCCCGGGCGTCCTCATCAACAGCGAAGGATGCCGGGTCGCTCACGCGAGAACAGCCTCCAGGGCGTCCAGTAGATCATCGGCATGTTCGCGCTCTATCGTAAGCGGCGGCAACAGCCGGAGGACAGTTCGGCCAGCCGGCAACGCCAACACGCCGTGGTTCAGTGCGAGATCGCGCAACAGTCGGTTCGAGCCACGTTTGACCTCGATCCCGATCATCAGTCCGTGACCGCGAACTTCGCGCACGTCGTCTGCCATCCGAGTTTCGATTTCTTCACGGATGTACGAGCCGATCTCGTCGGCGTGAGCTGGCAGTCCTTCGCGGTCGATTACATCCAGCGTCGCCCCGGCAGCCGCCGAGACGACCGGGCCGCCACTGAACGTCGAGCCGTGGTTGCCAGCATCCTCGGCGATCCACTCACGACACAGCGTCGCACCTATCGGGAGCCCGCTGGCGAGCCCCTTCGCCGTCGTCAGGATGTCGGGAACGACATCGTATTTATCGGCCGCCCACAGTTCACCCGTCCGGCCGAGGCCGGTCTGGATCTCATCGAGGATCAACGCTGCTCCAGACGTTGCTGTCTGGACGCGGACCGACTGAAGATACGATTTCGAGACGGGATTGATGCCACCCTCACCCTGCAGAGGTTCGATGATGACGGCGGCGGTGTCATCGTCGACTGCCTCGGCCATCGCCTCGCGGTCACCGTACTCAACGAATTCAAAATCTCCTGCGAGGGGACCGAACCCCTCCTTGTATTTGTCTTTCCAGGTCGCCGCAAGCGCTCCCATTGTCCGGCCGTGAAAGCCACGCTTTGTGGCGACGATCTTCGAACGCCCAGTCGCGTGTCTGGCGAACTTTAGCGCCGCCTCGTTAGCTTCGGTGCCGGAGTTACAGAGCCAGACGTTATTGACATCGACCGGGCCGACATCGGCCAACTGTTCGTACAGCGCCGTCCGGGCTGTCTGTGGATACGACGCCTGGACGTAGAACAGTTTCTCGAGTTGTTCGGTCGTCGCCTCGACGACTTCCGGATGACAGTGTCCAACCGGCGTACACGCGTAGCTCGCGCCGAAGTCGAGATACTCGTTGCCCTTCGTGTCGTAGAGATACG
>CAYQWI010000039.1:0-10329 GCA_964421165.1 uncultured Natronomonas sp. | reverse complement strand
GGACGGGCCGACAGAGAAATGCGGCGTGGTCGGCGTCTCACTCGACGGGCGGGACGCTGCGCGACCACTGTATTACGCGCTCTATGCGCTCCAACACCGAGGGCAAGAATCCGCGGGGATCGTCACGCACGATGGATTTCAACAACACAGCCACGTCGAGATGGGGCTGGTCGGGGACGCCTTCGGCGAGGACGATATCGAGTCGCTGAAGGGGCCGACGGGGATCGGGCACGTCCGATATCCGACGGCCGGAAGCGTCAATTCCAGCTGTGCACAGCCGTTCTCCGTCTCTTTTAAATCCGGATCGCTCGGGCTGAGCCACAACGGAAACCTCGTCAACGCCGACGAGTTGCGCCAGGAACTCGCCGCGAGCGGCCACGCGTTCACGAGCGACGGCGACACCGAAGTCATCGCTCACGATCTCGCGCGCAATCTGCTCGAAGCGGATCTGATTCGCGCCGTCAAGCGGACGATGGGACGCATCCACGGTTCGTACGCGCTTACGGTCGCGCACGACGATACGGTGCTCGGCGTCCGCGATCCGCAGGGAAATCGACCGCTCTGTATCGGCGAACTCGACGACGGATACATCCTGGCCTCCGAATCAGCCGCCATCGACGTGCTGGACGGCGAGTTCGTTCGGGACGTTCGTCCCGGCGAGTTGGTCGTCCTCGAACCCGACGGCTCGGGCTTTGATTCCTACCAACTCGTAGAACAGGACAACACCGCCCACTGTTTCTTCGAACACGTCTACTTCGCGCGTCCGGATTCGCGAATCGACGGCAATCTCGTCTACGACGTCCGTCGAGAACTCGGTCGCAAGCTCTGGGAGGAATCGGGCGTTGACAGCGACGTCGTCCTCCCGGTCCCCGACTCGGGGAGGGCGTTCGCCTCCGGCTACGCCGAGGCGGCCCAAGACGACGGGGGCGACGTCGAGTTCGCCGAGGGTCTGATGAAGAACCGCTACGTCGGTCGAACGTTTATTATGCCGACACAGGACGCCCGCGAGCGAGCGGTCCGGCTCAAGCTGAACCCGATCGTGGACGTGATCGAGGGGCGAACCGTCACCGTCATCGACGACTCGATCGTCCGGGGGACGACATCGACACAGCTCGTAACGCTCCTGAACGAGTGCGGCGCGGAGGAGGTTCACATGCGGATCGGCTCCCCGGAAATCGTCGCGCCGTGTTACATGGGAATCGACATGGCCTCCCGTGAAGAACTGATCGCCGCGGGACAGGACACGGAAGCGATCCGGGAGGCGGTGAACGCCGACTCGCTGGCGTATCTCTCGATCGACGCCGTCGCCGAGGCGCTCGACGAATCGCGCGCGGATCTGTGTCTCGGCTGTGTGACCGGCGAATACCCCTACGATATCGAGGACGAGTCGACGGATCGGGACGTGGTTCGACCCGAGATCGGCGACGCTGCCGACGCCGTCGGAGTCGCACGCGGCGACGATTGACGAGTCGTGATCGGCACCGGTAGCGAACGCGTACCCGGCGAATGTTTAAGTTCCAGGGGAACTCGGTACATAGCAATGGCGATCGACCCAAACTTCGAAGAAAACAGAGAAACGGAAGGCCAAGAGCACGGCGTCGACGTCTGGGGGCCGACGGATCCGCCGGAGAAACTCGGCATCCGGGGGACCCACGTCGCGGTGGATTTCGACATCTGTCTCGCCGACGGAGCCTGTCTGGAGGACTGCCCGGTCGACGTGTTCGAATGGGTTGACACGCCCGGACATCCCGAAAGCGAGATCAAAGCGAACCCGACGCACGAAGATCAGTGCATCGACTGTATGCTGTGTGTCGACGTCTGTCCGGTCGACGCGATCGACGTTGATCCCGGACGGGCCGGCCGCACGTGAATCGGCCCGCTTTCTGAGGAATCACCGAGTAGGATGGACATACACGCCGTCGAGAGCGATCTGTGCGAAAAACTAATAGTGTGGCGTGGTACCTGTACACAATAGGTGCGATATCAATGGACACACTTGTTTTGACCAAAGGCGTTCCGGATTTCCGCGAGGGACAGGTCTCCTTCGACGAAGACGGCCACCTCGAACGCGGGAAAACCCCGACAGTGATGAACCCGAACGACAGGTTCGCGCTGCAGGCGGCGCTTCAGACGAAAGTTCGTCACGGCGGATCAGTCAGCGTGATGAGCATGGGGCCGCCGGGGTATAAGGAAGTGTTACGGGAGGCGATGGAATCCGTCTATAGTGACACGCTGTATTTACTCTCGGATCGGGAGATGGCCGCCGCGGATACGTGGGCGACCTCGATCACGCTCTCGACGGCTATCGAGAAGATGGGCGTTCCCGACCTGATCTTCGCCGGCTTCAAAACGGCGGACGGAGAGACGGGACACACCGGCTCTCAGACGTGTTGGGCGCTC
Organism: uncultured Natronomonas sp.; assembly: GCA_964421165.1. Classification (GTDB taxonomy): domain Archaea; phylum Halobacteriota; class Halobacteria; order Halobacteriales; family Haloarculaceae; genus Natronomonas. The sequence goes on along the minus strand of CAYQWI010000039.1, from coordinate 7,929 downwards.
GATCTGCCCATCATCACCCACGTCATCGCACTGGATATCGATCCCGAAGACCGAACCGTCCGCGCGAAACGTCTCGTCGAGGGTGACATCGAGGAAGTCGAGACAGTCCAGGCGGAGCTTCCGGCCTTTATCATCGCGGATCCCGAGTTCGAACCGTCGTATCGGACCGCGGGCGAGCGGCTGACGCTGAAGGACCTCCGGGAAGAAACCGAAAAGCGCGCCGAGGAGTACGAGGAGCACCTGACCGTCTGGAGCCAAGAGGAATTGAACCTCGACCCCGACTACATCGGATTAGACGGCTCCCCGACGATCGTCTCCGGGGTCGATCCGATCCCGAAAGCGCCGGCCGAACGCGAGGCGACCGTCGTCGAGCCCAACGATCCGGACGGTATGGAGACGATTCTCGACGTTATGGAACCGTTCGCGCAGAGTGAGTCCACGACGGAGGCCGATTGAGGATGACGCTCGATCCGAACGAATATACGATCGCGGAGTTAGGTCCTGAAATTCAGGACATCGAAGACGTCGAAACGCTACGCGAGATTCTGGATGCGGAAGAGAGCGGGGAGAATCGAACGGGTGCAAAGAAACTCATAGAGAGCCGCATCGAGAAGTTCGAAGCGGACGACGAGGACGGTGGGTCCGAGATCGATCTCGAGGAGATGTCCTTGGCCGATATCGCGAACGCGGTTCGGGATATCGAATCCGTCGAGGAGCTGGAAGCGCTTCTCGAAGCCGAAGAATCCGGTGACGACCGCGATAGCGTCAAAACGCAGATCAACAACCGACTCGACTCGCTGCAGGGAAGCGACGAGGAGGAAGCCGAGGACGAAAAACCACCCGAGGAAAAATACCCCGAACTCGACCATCCCACCGCCGACAAGAGACACGTCCGGGCGGTTTCGGACGGCGTCTACCGGGACATGTGGGTGTACTGTGAGACTCAACAGGGCGAGCTGATCGACGTTTCCCGAGAGATGCTCGGGAAGGCCCGACAGATGATGGACGAGTACGCCGACGAATACGGGGGCGACGAGCGCGTCGTCGCCGTCCTCATCGGCGAGGACATCGAGCGTCTTGCCGACGAGTGCATCAGCTACGGTGCCGACGTGGTCGTCTACTACGAGGCCCCCGGACTGGAGCGGTTTCAGCACAAATCCTACACGGAGATCTTCTGCGATATGGCTCGCGGTGCTGGCCACCCCTTCGGCCGGGACGACCGTCGCGAAGAGGAGTGGCGGGAGTACGACGAACCGCGCTACGTGCTGTTCCCGGCCACGAACAACGGACGTGACCTCTCCGCGCAGGTGCAAGCGGAGCTCGATTCGGGGCTCGCGTCGGACTGCTCGGGGCTGTACATCGAAGACACCGTCATCTCGAACCCGGTCAAAGTCGGGACGGCGGGCGATAAAAAGGAGTTCGAGCGCGTCTTACACATGAAGCGACCGGACTTCTCGGGGTTCGAATACTCGACGATCCTCTGTCTGGATAATCCGAACCGGGAGTTCCATCCACAGGGTGCTTCCGTGATTCCCGGTAGCTTCGAGATTCCCGACCCCGATCCGTCCCGGAGCGGCGACGTTATCGAACACGACCTCGATCTCGACGACGATTGGTTCCGCGTCGAAATAACGGAACACGACACGATCGAATCCGGCGTCGATCTGACGGGACACGACGCGATCGTCGCGCTGGGACGCGGGATCGGCGACGATCCGACCCGCGGGATCGAACTCGGCCTCGATCTCGTCGACGTGTTCGAGAACGCGGAGCTCGGGATCACGCGCGGGATCGTCACTTCCTCGTACGACTTCGACGGGCACGTCGAGACGTACGCGGCCGAGGAACGGCAGATCGGAGAGACCGGGCAGGTCGTCGAGCCCGATCTCTACATCGCCGCGGGGATCTCCGGGGCGATCCAACACAAGGTCGGCTGCGACGAGTCGGACACGATCGTCTCGATCAACACCGATCCGGACGCGGACGTCCGCGACTTCTCGGATTATTTCATCGAGGGCGATCTCTTCGAGGTGCTCCCGCGGTTGCAGGAGGCACTGGAGACGGGGACGCTGGATATCGAAGCGATAGCCGACGGTGGCGTTGCGGACGACGGAGGGGATGACTAATGACGGAACGAGAACACTACGAAGCGGTCGTCGTCGGCTGCGGTCCCGGCGGAGCGGCAGCCGCCGCCCGGTTGGCCGACGCCGGTATCGAAACACTCGTCCTCGAACGCGGCGTTGAGGCCGGCTCGAAGAACGTCTCCGGGGGACTTATCTACGCCGAAGAGTCCGCACCGTACACGATCGATGGGCTGTTCCCCGACTTTCGGGAGGCGGCGACGGAGCGCCCCATCACGGAGTATACGATACACAACGTCGCCGGTTCGAAGGTCAAATCGTTCGACCTCACGCGGCTTCACGAACACGATACGGAGTGGTCCGACGCCGTCTTGCGCCGAAGGATGGATTCGTGGCTCGCAGAGCGCGTCCACGAGCGAACCAGAGAGACCGGCGGCGGGCTGTTAACTGATGTCCGAGTCAACGGTCTGCTTCGGGAAGACGGCGAAATCATCGGCGTCACCTGCGATGAGATCGAACCGATCACGGCCGACATCGTCGTCGCGGCCGACGGCGTCAACTCCGAGCTCGCCCGCGACGCCGGGCTGATGGACTGGGAGGATCCCGAGGAGTGGTTCCAGGGCGTCAAGGCCGTCGTCGATATGCCGACCGACGAGATCGAAGAGCGCTTCGGGGTAGGTCCGGACGACGGACAGGCGCATCTCTTCTCGGGCGACCTGTTCGAAGGCGTCCGCGGCGGCGGCTTCGTCTACACGAACGAGTCGTCGCTATCGATCGGGACCGTCTTTCACCTCGACAGCCTCGCGGCGAAACGCGCCGAGCCCCACGAGTTACTCGACGCGCTGCTCACTCACCCGTTCCTCGGCCAGTGGCTCGGCGACGACTACCACGAGCGTGAGTACTCCGCAAAGCTCGTCCCCGACTCGAAGAAGGTCGCCCATCCGGCACCGCACGAGGACCGACTCGTCCTCGTCGGCGACGCGGCCGGGCAGATGCAGGCGCAAGGGCCGATCATCAAGGGGATGAACCACGCCGTGACGGCCGGCGCGCTCGCGGCCGAGGCGTTCGTCGACGCCGAGGGCCGCGGCGATCCCCACCAGGCGGGGGAGTTATACGAGGAGAAACTCCGGAGCTCCGGGACGATGAAGAAGCTCAAACCGAGCCAGTACGCGGTCGCCAGCGCGCTGGGCGAACACGGTCCCGTGACCGCGTTCAACGACGCGATCTTGAAATCGCCGATCGGGACGCTCGGAATCAAAGCGTTCGATAAGGCGGGACTGCTCGAACGCCTGTACAGTTCGCCGTTCATGGCCGAGGCGATCCCCGACACCCGGACGCCCTACGTAACGCTGCCGACGGCCATCGCGAACGCGCTCGGAACGCCGGTGACCGACACGAACGAGGTCGAACCGCCGGATCTCGCGGATCGGATCGGCGACCTGACCTACGACACCGACGTCGGGAACCCTCACATCGAACTGCTCGATAACAGCTACGAGGCCAGCGGTGTCGCCGTTTCGGCCTGCCCGGTCAGCGCAACAGATTACGGCGGTGGCTGTTACCGATCGGAGACGATCAAATCGAACGGCACCGAAAAGCGAGTCGTCAGCCTCGACACACAGCCCTGCGTCGAGTGCGGAACGTGTGCGATCGTCGCCGACACCGACTGGGAGCACCCGAAAGGCGGCAAAGGCGTGGCGTTTCAGGACGGATGAGCGATTTCACGGAGGAGATCTCCACGCTCGCGGAACGGGCCCGGCAGGATCGAGAGCAGTTTTCGCCGCCGTCGGACCCGCCGGACGAGACGGTAGCGTTGCAGTATCTGACCGACGGTGTCGGCGACGTCGTCAGTCTGTACATTCGAGCTCGAACCGGCGAACAGGTCCGATTCGACACCGTCGATTTCGCCCTGCTGGAACGGGCGCTCAACGACTGGTTCGAACTGTACGCCGCCTGCTACGGTGTCGATCTCGACGCGTCCTTTACCGTACGGGAAGTCGCGGAACTGGTGATAAAAACCCACAGTATCCGTGAAGCCGCGATCCTTTTGACCCGGGTTCCAGAGCGGGATCGGCGCGAATCGTGGATCGATGAGTGACCGAATAAATATATTTCGATTCCAGCAAACATTTATCTACTGTCTGGTGTTACCATGACACATGCAGTTCTCGGACACCCTCGAATTCGACCACCAGGATCGAAAAGACATCTACGCACATATCGAGCGCTACGGAACGGTCGGATACGACGAGACACAGCGTGCGTTGAATATGAGCCCGGAGGCGTTCGGTCACCACGTCGCCGTTCTCCGCCGGGACGGGATCGTAAATCGGCTGGACGACGGTCGGCTCCAGGTCGCCTTCGAGGACGAAACCCAAGAGACGTTCTCGGAGGACGGGTTCGAGATTACTATCCGACGCGCTCGCGAGGACGATCTGACGGGGCTCGTCGGCGCGATTCGCGACGCGCTGTCGGATAAGACCTACATCGAAGGCGAGACTGTGGCCGACATCGTCGAAAGCGAAAACGTGCTGTTGCGCCACAACGAGTTACAGAAACGCATCTTCTTCGTGGCGACGGTCCACGACGACGTCGTCGGATGGGTTCACATCCACGCCCCCGAACTCGAAAAGCTCTCGCACACGGCGGAGCTGACAGTCGGCGTCATAGAGGAGTACCGAGACCACGGGATCGGCGCGAAACTCCTCGATCGCGGTCTCAAGTGGGCGGGCGAACACGACTTTGAGAAGCTCTACAACAGCGTTCCGTCGACGAACGAGGGTGCGATCGAGTTCCTCGAACACCGCGGCTGGGAGACGGAAGCCGTCAGGCGGGACCATTACAGGATCGACGACGAGTACGTCGACGAGGTGATGATGGCGAAAGCGATCGAGTGATCGGGGCGCGGTCGAGACGAGGGCGCGCCGCGTCAGCGCCAGTCGGCGTCCGAATCCTCGATCGGTTCCGCGACGACGCCGTCCCGTTGGACTAACGCTCGTCCATGGGCCGGACAGACGATCCGATTCTCGGCCCAGGGTACGTGAAGCCGAACGGCCGCACGTTCGCTACATCCCGTTTCGGCACACTCCATGTCCCCGATAGGGGGCGTTCGATAACAACGTTTGTCCCCGCTACACGATCACAATTACGAGAAACGCGACGAGGACGGTCGCGGTCAGAACGATCTGCATTCCCGCCGACGCGAGCATCCCGATCGTCGCGTACGCGGCGGTTCGAACCCCCCGCTCTATATCGCCGTGTCGGCGGAACTCGAGAGCGAACACGACCGAGGCGATCCCGAGTAACGCGCCGAGCGGTCCCAGCACGAACATGAATGCGATCGCTGCGATACCGGCGATCACCGTCGTCCGGAGCGACGCGCCGCCGAACCGCGCCGAAACCGCGCTGCCGAGATAGTCGAATACGAGGGTCAAAACGCCGAGTGCGAGCAGTCCGACGAGCGCGATCCCGGCCGGTTCGCCGGTCATATACCAGTGGTAGCCAACCCCGAGGGCCGACAACAGACCGCCCGGGACCAGCGGGACGACGCTCGCGATCACTCCCGCGAGGAGGAGCACGACCGCGACGAACAGCGGATCGACGACCATCACACACGGCGGTTGGTTCGGTCGGTCATAACGCTACGGGTCGCGATACCGTTCCGCCTCGGTTCGCGCGACGTCGTTGCCGTATCGATCGACGATCGGCGCGTACGCACGTCCCAGATCGAGTTTACACGCTCGTTCGGACGTGTAGCCGAGCCGAGCTGCGGTTCGTTCCCACGAGTTCCGCTGTAACGCCTTCACGACGAGTAACCGCTCGAACCCGGGATCGTCGAGCGTACCGTCGACGAGCGCTCGAAACGCGAGTCGCCGAAACGGCCTCGGTGCGGTGTCGTACAGTCCGGGGCCGAAGGCCGCGCTGGCGACGAGTCGCCACTCGAAGTCGCTCAGCGACAGCGATACCGGGCTTTCGATTCCGGAGAGTACGCCGCGAACGACGTCTGGATCTATCGAATCCAGCGACTCCGAAAGCACGCCCGGGAGACGCCGCCGGAACCACGCGTCGTGTCTGGCCGCGAGATCGCGGCCCGAATCGGTGAGCGGCCGAAGCATGGCCGCGGAGTGTTCGCCGCTCGTTCTGTTCCGCGTCGAGGAGAGGTGAACCGGACGATATCCGTTATCGATCCAAAACGAGAGCAGTTCGGGCGTTACGCCGTAGCTGACGCCCAGGTAATCGATCGCGTCGCTTACACCGTACTCGTCTCCTCCCGCATCCACAAACTCGTCTTCGATCGCGTCGAGCAGCTTCGAGCCGAACCCCTTCGATCTGGCCGCGTGGTGGGTCGCGATGCGCAACACGCGGATCCCGACGGGACGTCCGGCGTCCGGATCCCGAAGCTGACTCGTCAGCAGATCCGCGAGCAAGTTTCCGCGCAGTCGCTCCCCTTCGTACGCGCGCCGGCGTGTGGCTTCATCGAGCCCGCCTTCGCGCGCCAACAGGGCGACAGAAACGGGGTGCCCATCGACTGTCAGCGCCCGAACGGAGACGTTCGGCGCGTCGAGGAGCCGGGCAAGATCGTTCGGCTCGGTCCGGTAGTGCGCTTCCACGAGCAGTCCGAACACGTCCCCGAGAAGCGCTTCGTCATCGGCGAGTTCCGACCGATCGAAGCGCTCGTACTTCGTCTCTTCGGGCATCGCGTCAGCCACGAGCTGTGCCGGCGGCGGCGTCGCTCCGAGCAACAGCGCGTGAAACGCCCAGACCTCGATCGGATCGGCGGGAGCGTAGCGTATCGGGTCCGAGAGCGTCCGTCTCGTCACTTCCCGGCGATCTTCGAGCACGTCCCGAAAGCGAACGTCGAACCCGCGTCCGGAGCCCTCGTATCCGCGAACGGTCGTCGAAAAACAACTGCTTCGGGAGACGGAGAGAAGTTCTTCGAGCGTTCGAACGGGGAGTGCGGCCGCCTCGTCGACGAAGAGTACGTCGGCGTCTTCCTCGATCGCGTCGAGCGGTGATCGGAACCGAACCGCCCCGCCGTCGCTGCTCAGGATGTGCGGTCGGTCGGGGCCGTCCCTGTAATCTCCGGCTCGCTCGCCCAGCGCTTCCAGCGCCTCCGCTGCGCGTTCGAATAGCTCCGCCGCGTTTCGATACGACGGCGCAGTCACGAGCACGTCCTCACCGTCGGCAGCGAAGGCGGCAGCGGCCAGTCCGGCGGCGCTGGACTTCCCCCGTCCGCGGTCGGCTTCGAGGATAACGGCGCTCCCCTTCTCGTAGAGCCTCTCACACGCGAGAACGGCCCCACACTGGTCCGCGGTTCGGCAGGCTTCGTATATCTTCGTCGGAAAGGCGTACTCGTCGGGGATCGGGACTCGTTTCGAGCGGATCGGGGATCGATCCCCCGTCAGCCCGCGCTTCGTTAGACGGTTCGCTTCGGCGTCTACGATGGCGACACCGCGGTGAGAACGCACCGTTCGGATCAGCCGCCGTCTGAATCGCGTCCCGACACCGACGGATGAAAACGGCGGGGAAGCAAGCGATTCGTCGAACCGATCTCGTCGGTCGAGCCACTCGTCGAACGGCGGCGTCACGAGTATCAACACTCCACCGCCGTCGACGGCTCCGGTCGCGCGCGCGATCGCGTTCGGCTCGCAGTTGTCGTGACAATCGACGACCACGCAGTCGTTCGTCGTTCCGAGCAACTCGTCGCTCCGGTCGAGATCGATCCGTTCGCCGACGATTTCGTGATCCGAAAGCGAAACCGCGTCCACCTCGATCGCTCCGACGGCCGCCCGCGCCGCGGCGTAGCCAGCGCTTCGAGGTCCGTGTACTACCAACAGCCGACGTTCGT
>CAYQWI010000038.1:0-10431 GCA_964421165.1 uncultured Natronomonas sp. | reverse complement strand
GGGCGTTCCTCGCCGGACTGGCGATCGCCCAGCTGCCGTACAGCAAAGAACTCAGAGATCGGGTGAATCCCCTGACCGACCTGTTCGTGATGATCTTTTTCGTCACGGTCGCGCTGACACTCGAGCGGAGCGAACTCCTGTTTTACTGGCAGGAAGCGCTTCTCGCCGCGGTCGTGTTGATGCCGGTGAAGTTTCTCGTCTTCTTTTCGTTGATCAACTGGCAGCGGTTCAGTCTCGAGACGACGTTTCTGGGAAGTATCAACATGATACAGATAAGCGAGTTCGGCGTCATCGTCGGTGTCGCTGCACAGCAAGGTGGGTTCATCGGGACGGAAGTCCTCGGCTTTCTCACGTTGCTCGCACTCGTTACGATGGGCGTGTCCGTCTACTTCATCGAGTTCAACCACCGGTTGTTCGAACGCTTTGGCCCCGTCCTGTCGCGGTGGGCTCGCGACGGCGACTTTCAGGAGTCGAAAAAGACCTATCGCGATCACGCCGTCGTTGTCGGGCTGGACGAGGTGAGCAACACAGCGCTGCCGATACTCGCAGACCAATACGAGGACGTGCTGGTCGTCGATCGGACCGTCGACCACATCGAGCAACTCGAAACCGCGGGATACGACACGCTCTATGGCGACGTTCAGAACGACACGATCCGGAAGGACGCGGCGATCAAAGCCGCAGATTTCGTCATCTCCTCGTCCGTACAACCCGAAGTCAATAAAGCGATACTCCGGGAGACATCCAACGATGCGACCGTCTTCGTCGAGGCGAGACGGATCGACGACGCACGCGAGCTCTACAATGCGGGTGCACATTCCGTGCTCGTGGGTCCGGTTCTCGCCGCCAACCGGCTCGAACGCTACCTCGAGGCGTACTTCGAGGATCGAGCGGAGTTCCAGCGCCTGATCGAAACCGACAATGAACTGATCAAACGGAATGTCAATCATCCTGACGCGCTGTTGGAGGGTACTCTCGATGAGTGAGCTCCTCACGACAATTTCGCTCATTTTCATCATCGCGGGGCCGTTCCTGCTGATCGGCAACCGGTTCGATCTCCCGACAGTACCGTTTTTGATCATTGCGGGAATCATCGCCGGCTTCGTCGTCGACGAAGCCCTCACGATCGAACTCGCACGCTATGGGATCGCGCTTTTGGTGTTTATGTTCGGTATCAGGGTCGATATCACGAACGCGCGGCCGGTACTGCGCGACAGCGAGATCGCTGCATTCGGTCAGGTGCTCGTCGTCGGCGGGCTCGGAGTCGGGCTCGGATTTCTGTTCGGCGTCCCGCTGGCCGAGGCGTGGTATCTCGGCGTCGCGGTCGCGTTCTCTTCGACGATGGTCGGAACCGCACTCCTGCAGACCGAGATCAGACAGGGGCTCGTCCGGGGCCGGCTGGCCGAGACGATCCAGTTCATTCAGGATCTGGTCGCCATCGTGATTCTGCTCGTACTCGGAGCAGGAACGCTTGCGGCCGATCCTATCGCGACACAGCTCGGCTACGGCGTGGCGCTGCTTGCCGTGGCCTTCCTCCTCAATCGGTATCTGTTCGACGTCGTCGGACGGCTCGCCGGCGACTCGGACGAACTCATGATAATCGGCATCGTCTCGCTGCTCGTCCTGTTCGTCGCAGCGGCGACACTCGCCGGGGTCTCCATCGTCGTCGGCGCGTTCGCGGCCGGACTCGCGATCCGTTACGATCCGGTCGAGTATCCCGGCCTGTTCAACGGCCTCGTCTCCATCCGGGACTTCTTCCTCGCGATCTTTTTCGTGACGGTCGGGGCGCTGGTCGTCCTCCCGTTCGTCGAACTCGGCGTCGCCGCATCCGTCGAGAAGCTCATTCTTGTCGCCGGGTTGGTCGTCCTGACGGCGGTCGTCAAACCGGCAGTCACCACGGCAATCCTGATAGCCAACGGCTACGAAGCGCGCTCGTCGGCGCTGACCAGTCTCAGCAGCGATCAGGTCAGCGAGTTCGCCCTCATCATCGCTATCGAGGCACTAATACTGGGTCTGTTACGTCAGAGCATCTTCGATGCGATCATCCTCGCGGCCGCGGTGACCATGATTACGTCCAGTCTGACCCAACAATACAACGAGCGCATCTATCGTGCGGTCTCCAGCCGGATCCCCCTCGGGGGAACACACGCGAAGATCGACGAACTGAGCTCGGTTCCGGAGCTCCTATCCGATCACGTCATCGTCGTCGGATACGGCAGAAAGGGACAACTCCTCGTCGAGGCCTGTGAGGATTCCGACCGACAATACGTCGTCATCGAGAACGATCCGGCACGGTTGGATACGGTCACATCGGAGTGTGATGCGTACGTCTTCGGCGACGCGATTGAGACGTACACGTGGGAGAAAGCGAACGTCGAGGAGGCGACACTCGTCGTCTCTACGGTCAATTCGACGCCCCTGTCGGATCGGCTGCTGTCGTTCGGCTTCGACGCCGATCTCATTCTTCATACGGACGACGCCGCCGAAGGGTGGACGTTTCTCGAACGGGGAGCGCTCTACGTCAGCGTCTCGGAGGTACTCGCCGGTGAGGAACTCGCACAGCAACTACGAGAGCTGTTCGATGACGGACGTCCCCCCGAGCAACTTCGCAACGAACGGATGGCCGAACTGAACGCATACGCGAAGGCGATCGAAGAACGGGAGATCACCTCCGGCAGTTCCGCCCGGTAAGACGCTCATCGTACAGCCCTATCGGGGAACTGCGCCTCTGTCTTCGACAATAGTAACCGACTTGAGGCCTCGCCGATTCGTGGCGTATATGCGAGTCGCCGTCGTTGGGGCCGGAGAGGTCGGAACGTCCATCGCTGGAAGTCTTTCGGCCAACCACGATGTCGTAATCATCGATATCGACGGGGAACGCGTCGATCGGATAAAATACGAGTATGACGTCATGACACTCGCAGGTGACGGAACGTCGTTACAAACGCTCGAAGCGGTCGATATCGGCTCGTTCGACCTATTTATCGCCAGTACTGACGATGACCGGGCGAATCTCGTCGCATGCGAGACAGCGAAAACGATCGGTGATCCGTTTACCATCGCTCGGACTAAAAGCGTCGAGTACCTCCGAACGTGGGAACGGACCGGGTCCGCCTTCGGCGTCGACTTCATGGTCTGCTCGGATCTGTTGAGCGCTGAGAACATCGTTCGGGTCGTCGGGCTCCCCTCCGCAGTCGATGTCGACCCCTTCGCCGGTGGCCTCGTCCAGATGGCGGAGTTCGAAATCACCGACGACAGTCCGGTGGCTGGACAGACGGTCGCCGAAGCGGACCGGTTCGACTCGCTGACGTTCGCCGGGCTATTCTGCGGCGACGAGTTGGTACTCCCGCGCGGCGACACCGTCATCCGGGCGGGAGATCGCGCAGTCGTGATCGGAAGTCCCGAAAGCGTTCAGGCGTTCGCGACCGACATCGCGCCGGCGGAAACGCCTGGAGACGCGGATGAAATCGTCATTATCGGCGGCTCCGAAATCGGGTATCAGACCGCTCGACTCCTCGAAGACCGTTCGCTTTCGCCCGTACTCATCGAGCAAGACCACGACAGGGCTCGGAAACTCGCGGAAAAACTCCCGAACACTGTCGTCATGGAACACGACGCGATGGATACGGAGTTTTTGGCGCGAGAACACGTCGACGAGGCGGATATCCTCGTTGCCGCGCTGGATAGCGACGAGCGCAACCTGCTCGTCTCGGTGCTCGCAAAGCGGCTCGGGACGGAACGTGTCATCGCAGTGGTCGAGAGAGGTGAGTACGTGACGCTGTTCGAGGAGATCGGTATCGATGTGGCGGTCAATCCACGGCAGGCCACCGCAGAAGAGATCACCCGGTTTACCCACGGCGGCGTCGCCGAAAACATCGCCGTTCTCGAAGGCGACCAGGCGGAAGTGGTAGAGCTGGAACTGACCGACGCGAGCGAGCTGATCGACCGTCCAATCGAAGCGATCGTCGCCGACCTCGATGCGAACGTCGTGTTCGGCGCGATCACCCGTGGGCGCGAGCTGATACCGCCGAGAGGCGACACCGAACTGCAGCCGGGCGATCACATCGTCGTCTTCGTCGAATCGTCGTTCGTCGATGAGATCACCACGATGGTCTAAATGACTCGAATACGTGTCGATTGGCGGGCGAGCCTCGATCTAACGGGTCGCGTACTGCTGTATCTGGCCGTTCCGCTGACGTTTCCGCTTTTGCTCGCCGTGTGGTACGGCGAATCCGTACTGCCGTTCGTCGCCGCCATCGCGACGACCGTTCTGCTCGGTGGCGGCTTTCGATCACTTCCCGGCGAACCCGGTGACCTCGGCCCTCGGGAAGCGTTTCTCGCCGTGGCGACGATCTGGTTCCTCGTGGCCGCGATCGGCGCGATTCCGTTCGTCGTCGCTTCGACCGGAACCATCGCACACCCGATCAACGCGATGTTCGAGGCGATGAGTGGGCTGACGACGACCGGAGCGACGGTGTTAGTGGATTTCTCGATTCACGATCGCTCGGTGTTGATGTGGCGACAGCTCATCCAGTGGCTCGGCGGACTCGGAATCCTAATTCTCGTCACTGCCATCCTCTCGCAACTGGGCGTCGGGGGCGCACAGTTGATGGAGACCGAATCACAGACGCGAAACGTCAACAAGCTCACCCCTCGAATCGCCGAAACCGCACGTCTCATCTGGGGCCTCTATCTCGGACTTACAGCGCTCGCAATCGCCGTCTACTACGGCCTCAACCTCGCCGGACTCGCACCGAACATGGATCTGTACAACGCCGTCGCCCACGCGTTTACCTCGGTCGCGACTGCCGGGTTTTCGCCCGAGCCGCTGAGTGTCGGCGCGTTCGAGCCGATCGTTCAATGGGCCGTCGTCCCCTTCATGATCGCCGGGTCGACGAGTTTCGTTCTCATGTATCTCGCCATCAGCGGCGATCCGATGCGGCTTTTGAGAAACGAGGAGTTTCACTTCTATATCGGCTCGATCGTCTTCTTCGCGGCGATCGTCGCTTCAATGCTCTTTATCGACCCCGAAATCGAGTTCGGGGGCGAAGAAACGATCCGTCACGCCGTATTTAATGTCACCTCCATCGTGACGACGACGGGCTATGCCAGCACCGACTTCGAGTTGTGGTCGGCGGCGGCCAAACACATGCTCTTTTTGTGTATGTTCCTCGGCGGAATGGTCGGATCGACGACCTGTTCGATTAAGTCGCTTCGATGGCTCGTCGCGCTGAAGGCGTTCCGCAGAAACCTCTTTACCAGTGTTCACCCAGATGCGATTCGACCGGTTCGGCTGTCGGGGAATCCGGTCGACGAAGAGACGATCCGGGACATCTACGCGTATCTTCTGTTGAGTATCGTGATCTTCGTTTTGCTCACGATCTTCATCGTCGTCGATTCGGCTCGCGTCGGGATCGGCGTTTCGGAGTTCGAGGCGATGGGGGCGGCCGCCTCGACGTTTCTCAATATCGGCCCGGCGTTCGGAGACGCCGGCCCCTACGGCACGTATAACGGATTCCCGATGACGACGAAGACGGTGATGATCCTTCTGATGTGGATCGGGCGAATCGAGATCATTCCGGTGCTCGTGTTGTTCACCGCGGCGTTTTGGAGATCGTAGCTCGAGGGAATTGAGTCGCGTTTCGGAGATGAAAGCCGATCACTCGATCCCGGTCGCCCGGAGTTCGTACCCCTCATCGAAACCGTACAGCTCGCGAAACAGCGCCTCGATGAAATCGGCCGCGTGTTTGGCGTCGGTCACGGCCGAAACGTAGACGACTCCGTCTTCTGCCTTTCTCGTCTCGGGCTGTTTGATCTTGAAAACGTGATAGGAGTCGAGAAGCGTTTCCAACTGCTCCCGCCGAGATGTGGCGAGTTCCAGACGGAGGATTCGATTATCGTACTCGATCGCGACGCCGTCGGATTCGAAGCACGTCGGCCCGTTGGCTTGTCTCGCCGAAACGATACGAGAGACGAGCAATCGTCGACGATCGTCGGGGGTCCTCGCCGTCATTGTCGGTACTCGGCAGGCCGGCTACATCAACTCCCCGACCGCGTTCAGACAAGCCTTTTAGGACGCGCTTTGAACGGTCACGTATGGTTCAGCCGAAAATTCTACTTCTCGGGGCACCGGGTGCCGGCAAAGGAACCCAATCGAAGAAGATCGCCGAAACGTACGGTATCGAGCATATCACCACGGGCGACGCCTTGCGCGCCAACAAGGACATGGAGACCGAACACGGCACTCCGCGCGAGTACATGGACGCGGGCGAGCTGGTCCCGGATCCGGTCGTCAACGAGATCGTCAAAGCCGCCATCGAGGACGCCAGCGGATTCGTCCTCGACGGATACCCTCGAAACCTCTCACAGGCCGAGTATCTGAGCGAGATCACGGATCTCGATGTCGTGGCGTTGCTGGACGTGAGCACCGAGGAACTCGTCGATCGGCTGACCGGCCGTCGGATGGATCCCGAGACAGGCGACATCTACCACGTCGAGTTCAATATGCCCGACGACAGGGAGATCCGCGAACGACTCGTACAGCGAGACGACGATACCGAAGAGACGGTTCGCGAACGGCTCCGCGTGTTCGAAGAGAACACGCAACCGGTGATCGACCACTACGAGGAGACCGGCGAACTCGTCCGGATCGACGGTGAGCAGACACCCGACGAGGTTCGCGAAGACCTCGAATCAGCGATCGAGGACGCGGTCTAGCGATATCCTCTTTTCGCGACGCGTCCTATCGGAAGACGTGAAATCCCGCGACTTTCAGGCCCGGATCGACGCCGCCCGCGAGGACGGGTGGCGGGTCGTCGAGGACGGAACCGACCGGGTCGTCCTCAAACGGTCGAGCTACGGTTCTCGACTCGGTCACCTCCTCGTCGGCGCGGCGACCGTGTGGTGGTCGTTCGGGATCGGGAATCTCGCGTACGCTCTGTACGAGTATCTCCAGCACACGGAATATCGAGTCGTTCACAGCGAAGCGGGGGACGAAACGCCGATGGAGACGTTACGGCGACGCTATGCTCGCGGCGAAATCGGCGAAGTCGAACTCGAACGTCGCGCCGAACGCATCGCCGAATCCGAGATGGACGATCCCCCGGAAACGCGGCTGGATCGGCTCCGGGAGCGACTCGGATAATCCGCCCGAAGGTAAAAGGTTGATTACCCGCCCTGTATAAGGGTGCATAATGGCACGTACAGCATCGAAAGTACAGGACCTCGTCAAAGAGGACGCGGAGATGGAGGATGCGCTCGAATTCATCCTCGAGCGCGCTGACGAGGGAACCGTCTCATGGGGCGACGTCTCCGACGAGTTGACGAGCGGCCAGTGGGGCCGACTCATCGAAACGGGACTCCTCGTCGACTCCGACGGCGAAGGGTTCGACGTCGATGATCCCGAGGGTGTTCGGGAAGCGCTCGAAGACGACGATCTCGAATTCCCCGACCCACCGGACTCCGATTCGTCGTGGTCGAAGTGGGATAAGATGGCCGCTGTCGGATCCGTCGCGATGATGGCTGGCTATATGTTCAGCTCCGTCAGAGAACCGCTGGCGGACGCGCTCAATCTCCTGCTCGGTCCGCTTTTAGAGTTGCTCCCGTTCTTCGCCGTCGTGATGGTCCTCGCACTCTTTACCGGACTGTACTCGACACTGTTGCAGTCGAATCTCATGGACATGGAGGTTATGGCCGCCTATCAGGGTCGGATGAAAGAGATACAGAACAAGCGCAAAGAGGCCAAAGAGCGCGGCGACGACGAGGCGCTCGAACGCATCCAAAACGAGCAGATGGAGGCGATGGCCGACAACCTCGGGATGTTCAAAGAGCAGTTCCGTCCGATGGTGTGGATCATGGTCCTGACGATCCCGGTGTTCCTGTGGATGTACGCGGTGGTCGGCTTCCGAGGCGCGCCGCTGTATCCCGACCTCGAACTCGCGCCGATCGTGATGCCGTTCGTCGGCGAAGTCGGCTGGAACCACGGAATTATCGGGCCGATCCAGGTGTGGATCGTCTGGTATTTCGTCTGTTCGATGTGTTTCACCCAGATCCTTCGGAAGGCGCTGAACATCCAGACGACGCCGACCTAAGCGTCGCTACACTTTTGTGGCTCTGTGGCCGGACGCGAAGAGTAACGTCTTTCAACGATACCGGCGGAGTATTGCTATGTTGATAACCATCTCCGGTCCCGCCGGCAGTGGCAAGAGCACTGTCGCCGCTGGATTGGCGGAGACGCTGGGGTACGACCACGTGAGCGGCGGTGATATCTTTCGAGAACTGGCTGCCGAACGGGGACTCACTCCCCTCGAGTTGAACAAACTCGCCGAGGAAGACGACGATATCGACCGTGATCTCGACCGGCGACAGCGCGAACTCGCCGAGACACGCGACGCGCTCGTCTTGGAATCGCGGCTGGCCGGTTGGATGGCGGGCGAGTACGCCGACTTTCGAATCTGGCTCGATGCGCCGCTCGACGTTCGCATCGAACGAATCGCAAACCGAGAGGACAAACCGATCGAAACTGCTCGCGACGAGACGGTTAAACGAGCCGAAAGCGAGGCGATCCGCTATCGGGAGTATTACAATATCGACATCGATACTCTCGAGATCTACGATCTCGCGCTCAACACGGCTCGGTTGTCGCCGGACGGCGTTTTGACTCTCGTTGCGACGGCTATCGAAGCGTACACTCCCGAGGACGACGAAGGATCGTTTCCGATCGACGACGTCAACTACGAATTTTAACGATGCACGCCCGTGGACCGCCGGACGACCGCGATCCGGAAACGCTACTCGAGTTCGGCGTCATCAACCTCGATAAGCCACCCGGCCCCTCCGCCCATCAGGTCGCCGCCTGGGTCCGAGATATGGCCGGCGTCGATCGGGCGGCCCACGCCGGGACGCTCGATCCCAAGGTGACCGGTTGTCTGCCGATTCTGACCGGAACGGCGACGCGGGCCGCCCAGGTGTTCGACGACAGTCGCAAGGGGTACGTCACCGTCCTCGAAACGCACGCCCCAATGCCGAACGACTTCGAGACGACGCTTTCGGAGTTCGAAGCGCCGCTGTATCAGAAACCGCCACGGAAATCCGCCGTCGCCCGTCGGCTCCGAACGCGTGAGATATATCGCTTGCAGGCGCTCGAACGGGAGGACCGGCGCGCACTGCTCGAAATCGAGTGCGAAAGCGGCACCTACGTCCGAAAGCTCTGTCACGATATCGGCCTCGCGTTGGGGACCGGCGCCCACATGGGCGATCTCCGCCGGACGAAGACCGGGACGTTCGACGACCGGACGCTCGTGACGATGGAAGATCTCGCCGACGGGCTGGCATTCTGGCGGGAAGACGGCGATCCGGAACTCCTTAGAGCGGTCGTCTCCCCGGCCGAACGGGCGCTCGAACATCTCCCCGGTCTGACTGTCGCTCCCTCCGCCGCACGGGAAATCGCCGAGGGAGCTCCCGTTTACGCTCCCGGCGTGATCGACGCCGACGTGGACGACGCCGAGGAGGGGGCACTCGTCGCCTGCTATACGCCCGACGAGGCTGCGATCTGTCTCGGTTACCTGGTCGGAGATCCCGAAGCCGACGACGGGGTCGCCGTCGAGTTAGAGCGCGTGTTGGTCTAGTTCGCGATCGAAACGAAGAGGTTAAACCTCCCTCCGCCATCCATCGAAACGCAAGGGACCGTGGGGTAGTGGTATCCTCTGCGCATGGGGTGCGTTGGACCCGTGTTCGAATCACGGCGGTCCCATTACGCTTTTCGGAGAACTTCATTATCAGAGGTTTCAGACGCTCTATCGACAAGATACTGTTTCGAGAGACTGGAGATTTCGCCGATTCGTTCGGTGCCTCGAAATCCCTCCTTCGATGCGCGAATTGCAGGGAATTCGTCCGACAGGATAATCCGACGGGAGTCCTAAGGTAGCCGGGACGAAGGTGTGAAAGCCCACAACGTTGTGTCTGGCGGGCTCGACGGCGGGACAGGAGTTGCGCTCTCGCAGGCCGGGACGGTCGAACTCTTGGTCGCAGCGCTTCCGCTATTACTCGCCGGCGTTCTGCTCGTCGGCCTTCTGTGGCCGGCGACGCGGGCGATGCCGATCGCGTGGTTCGTCGCCGTAGTCGTCGGCTACTTCGTGTGGGAGAACACGATCACCTGGCTCGTGGCCGCCTCGATAACCGGCGTTATCACGGCGCTTACGATTCTCTGGATCGTCTTCGGCGCTCTCGTCCTCCTCTATACTCTGCTGCAGGCGGGGGCGCTCGACCGAATCAACGAGGGATTCGTGGCTGTCTCCGACGACAGACGCGTCCAGATCGTCCTGCTCGCGTTTTTCCTGGCGACGTTTATCGAGGGTGCGGCAGGATTCGGGACGCCCGCGGCGGTCGTCGCACCGCTTTTACTCGCGCTCGGGTTTCCCGCGTTGGCGGCCG
>CAYQWI010000037.1:0-10528 GCA_964421165.1 uncultured Natronomonas sp. | reverse complement strand
GGACAGTAGATTTCGAATCTACCGCCTTGGCCGGGCTAGGCTACCTCGGCTCGTTCCTACGTCGGGCGGTATCGAGTTTATGCGTTTCGGTCGATAGTCGACGGTGCGATAGCAAAACGGGGATCGAGGGGGTTCGACAGTGATAGTTTCTCCATGTCTCCCGCTCAGACCCACCCCTAAAGGGGATGGGCTTCCGCTCCAACCGTGTCAGTCGTCGGCCGGCGCGGCGGCGGACGGAGTCTCGACGATGCTGCCCGAAACGACGCTCTCGTTCGAAACGAGATAGCGCAGCAGCAAGAACGCGAAGATGTACTTGGCGACGATGTCGAGAGCGCTGTATCCCCACGAAGTGATACCCACCGGCAGGACGGCGATCCCTTCGACGCCCAGCGCCCAGATGATCGGGTAGCCGAGCCACATGACGACGGTCAGGAGCTTCAGCGTGTTGAATATGTCAGCCGTTCCGGCGGCATCGGCGGCATCGGGCCACTGAGTCAACAGGATGTACAGCACGACGACGAAACACGTACAGCTGATGAAGTACCAGAACCACCGCATCAGGTGAGAGGAGGTCGTCAACGCGGCGGCGAGCCCGGTGATACACATCGCGATATCGAAGGTGATCGCGGTGAATATGGACGTTGCGTCGGCGCCGGCGAGCAACCCGAGCGCGAGCAGAATCATCGGCGTCGAGAGCGCCCACGTGAGATAGCGACCCCACGGGGTAACGACACCGTCGACCGATTCGCCACCGATCATCGTCGTCGCACCTTCGGCGGCGTGTCCGGCAGGCATCTCGAGGATGCTGATCGTGAGACCGGACGCGAGTCCGGTGTAACTCGAAATCGAGACGACCGGGACCAGAAGCGTCGCTACGGCGATCAACTTTGCTCGCGGATCCTGCAGATCCTTGGTCATATAGACGAAAAGGAGAATCGACAACCCGGCGAGCGCGATGTTTGCATACAGCGAGCTCGCGATGAGCGGGTCAGCGAGGACGTGTTCGAACAGCTCCCCCTGTGTCACCTCCGCCTGTTGTAGTGTGACGAGTGATTCCGTTGCCGACGGCAGCACCTGACTTTCTGTCATGAATCCGTGTATATATTCTCACAGGAACGTAATCAAACGAATACCCAACTAGTATGGTAATTGTTCCGAACGGTTGTTCGGCGGCCGCTATGACCGTTCTTCGAGCGATCGACAGGCAGGACGATCGCCGAAAACCGCGTCGAGAACGAAGAGCACGATCGCGAAACAGACACCCATCGCCGAAACGAATACGGGGGTGATCCGCCCTCCAACGGACGGGCGATATATTCTGACGTTTCGATCATACAGCCAGACGACGGCGTCCGGAAAGAAAACGCCCAAAAGCGCGAATCCAACCGGAACAAGAACGAACAGAAACCCCGTCGAAACGGCGACCGCCATCAACGCGTCTTCGAGACGAACGAGGCGTCGGGCGGTTTCGAAATCCAGCTCCCGTCGCCGGATCAAACGACGTTGCCGAACGAGCACGAGGCCGAGAACGAACGTAATCGTGATACCGAAGGCCGCCATCACGACGAAGCCGGGAGCCATCGGATCGCCGCGGGGTTCGAGTTCACCGATCCGTTCCCTTCGGAGCACGACCGCGGGAGCCAGACAAACTGCACTGACGAGAACTACACAACAGAGCCGGATCTTGCCCGTCAGAGAGATCGGGAAGACGCGGTCGGTGAGTGCGACTGCGCGCTCGTACGCGCCCCCTTCGAGAACGATTTCCGAGATATCTCGCGACATCGGTCACTCAGCCCTCGTTAACACTCCCGTTACTTGATAACAGGCCTCATAGAGCTTTGGCTTGATACCTTACTAGTCGGGTAGAAAAGCGAAACCGGAACCCCGCATATAAATACCTGTACCTAGATGTGTCTGAATCAGTCGGCTCGCCGACGCCCCCCGCTGACAAGCGGACGGGGTCGTGTGCCGGAAACGAGCGTATCAAGCGCCGAAAACCGATTTCCCGTCGCGATCGGGCAGGTGTGATCGCCGATGGTTACCGGACTCAAACGCGATCTCGGTCTCCCCGCGACGACAGCCATCGCGATCGGCGCGATGGTCGGCAGCGGCGTGTTCATTCTCCCGGGAATCGCGTTCGTGGAAGTCGGCGGGCCGTCGGTGGTCGCCGCGTTTCTCGTCTCGGCGATACTCATCTTGCCCGCGGCGCTTTCGGCGTCCGAAATGGCGACGGCGATGCCGGAAGACGGGGGGTCATACGTGTACGTCGAACGGGGGATGGGACCGCTCCTCGGCACCATCGCCGGGATCGGTAACTGGTTTATGCTCTCGTTTAAGGGCTCGTTGGCGCTCATCGGAGGGATTCCGTACCTCGTGTTCGTGTTTCCCGCTCTGGAGGGCATCTCTGTCCCGGTGTTCGGAGATCCGATCATTCCGCTCGCGCTCGCGCTCGGTATCGGGTTTATCGTCCTCAACCTCGTCAGCACATCGAGCACGGGGACGCTCCAGTTCGTCATCGTCGGGTTGATGCTCGTCGTGATGGCGTACTTCGTCGTCGGAGGGGTCGGAACCGTCGAGCCGGATCGAACCGCGGGCGCGTTCGACATCGGCGGCAGCGGGTTTCTCACCGCGACAGCGCTCGTTTTCATTTCGTATGCGGGCGTCATCAAGGTCTCCGCGGTCGCCGAGGAAGTCAAAGATCCCGGCCGGGTGATCCCGCAGGCGATGATCGGTTCGCTCGTTATCACGACTGCGCTGTACGTTGCCGTCGTGTACGTCGCGGTGGGGATCGTCGATATCGAAGCGGCGATCGAATCCGGACTGCTCCAGTCCGACGGTGAGGGTGCGATCATGGCGATCGCGGCGGATCAAGCCCTCGGAACGATCGGCGTGGTCGGCGTCACCATCGCCGCGCTCTTGGCGCTCGCATCGACCGCGAACGCGGGGCTGTTGTCCGCCTCGCGGTTCCCCTTCGCGATGGCGCGAGACGACCTCGCACCCGATCGGTTTGCGGAGGTCAGCGAACGGTTCAACACCCCGGTTCCGGCGGTCGCGGTGACCGGTGCGATGTTGCTCGTGATGGTCGCGCTCTTGCCGATCGATCAGGTCGCCAAGTTCGGCAGCGCGTTTCAGATCATCGTCTTTATTCTCGTTAACCTCGCACTGATCGGCTTCCGGGAGGGGGCGATCGACGGCTACGATCCGGTGTTTACCGCGCCGCTGTATCCGTGGTTACAGCTGTTCGGGATGGCCAGCGGGTTCGTCGTGTTGACGCAAGTCGGTACCGTCCCATTCATCGGTGCGGCCGTGATCACGGCGGTTTCGGTGCTGTATTATTACGCGTACGCTCGCGGCCGCGTCGAGCGCGAAGGGGCAGCCAGAACCGGCGTGCGGCGCGAGATCGGCGAGCGGGCCATAGAGCGGACGCGGGAGCTGTTCGACGCCGAGGAGACGTACGATGCGCTGGTCGCGGTCACCGACAAAACGAGCTCGTCCGGGCAGATCGATATGCTCCGGGTCGCGTCGGATCTCTCTCGGCTTCGCTCGACTCACGTCTCGATGGTTCGGTTCAAACAGAAGCCGCGCCACGTCTTCGGCGACCGGGGACCGACGGTCACGTATACCGAGAGCCCCGAGTGGCTCCCGTTCGACGGAGATCGTCCGGAGTGGCTCGCGGCGACGGCCGCGGGAGCGGGGACCGAACCACGCGGCGACGGTGGGAGTGGCAGTAGCGAACGCCCGAAGGACGGGACAGGGATGGATCCCAACGCGTTTAGCAAACCCGGCTCCTACGTCGAGTACAGCGAAATAACGGCTGAGAACGTCAGAGACTCCATCGTCGAATTCGCTTCGTACGAAGGGTACGACCTTCTCTTGCTCGAGCGACGCCGCGAGGAGTTCCACCAGCGCCTCCTCGGGCGCGGAGAGACGGAGTGGTTCCTGAAGAACGCCCCCTGCGGAGTGTTGTTAGTCGAGGACCGCGGCTTCGACGGGGCCGACGAGATCGCAGTCGTCGCGTCCCGGGGGAGTTACGATCCGTTGAAGCTGCTCATCGCCGACGCAATCGCCGAAGAAACCGGCGCACAGATCACGCTTTTACACGCGTTACCGGAGGACGTGCCCGAAACGCAGCGGGAGGGGATCGAGGACTACCATGCGGCGCTCATCTCGATCCTCACCGTCCCCGCACAGTCGCGTGTGATCGAGAACGA
Source organism: uncultured Natronomonas sp. (assembly GCA_964421165.1). Lineage (GTDB taxonomy): Archaea > Halobacteriota > Halobacteria > Halobacteriales > Haloarculaceae > Natronomonas. Next base: position 6,317 of record CAYQWI010000037.1, on the reverse strand, counting down.
CGATCAGGTCGCCGGCCTCTCGCGGTTTGCGGCGACGGCCGACCTGCTCGTCACCGGAACCGAGTCGCACGGTATCAGCGGCGATCTCTTCGGCCGCCCGAGCGATCGGTTAGTCGACAGCGTCGAGTGTACCGCCGTCATGGTCCAACCCCGAAGCGAGCGCCGGGACGAACTGATCAAGCGGGTGTTCCTCGATCGGTTGTTTTAATTGTCGAACGATCGCTCGGAACGCATCCGGTGGGCGAGGTTTTCGAGCGTCATCTCGAGTTCACGGCGGTTGAACCGGTCGGCGAGCGGTGCAAAGAGCGGAGCGAGAAGCGACGGCAAACCGAGATCGTAGGAAACCGCGTACGTGACACGGGTGTCACCCTCAGTCGGTTCGAACGTCCACTCGATCCGCCCGTCGATGTCCCCGGTCATTTCGAACGCGATTCGTTTCGGTGGGTCGTGCTCGATTCCCCTGACTTCGCCCTCGAAGTTGAGTCCGAACAGTCGGTAGGTGTAGCTCGCGCGCTTGCCGCCGTTATCGAGCGTCCCGATCGTTTCGACCGCAGAGAGCCGCGGTGAGATTCGCGCCTGATTCTCCGGGATGTCCATGTATTCGAACACTGCCTCGGGCGGACGGTCGATGACTGTGGTCGCTTCGAGTTCCATGTCCAAGATACGTCGACGAAGTGGATAAATCCAGAGTCCGTCAAGCGGCGCTCCAGAGCCGCTGTTCGTGATCCATCCAAGAGACCACGACCACGTGAGGGAGGGTAAGCACCGCGATCAACACGAGATACGTGCCGACGAGTTCGAGCGGTTCGGAGATCGTCCCGGGAACGATGAGATACAGCGCGCCGAGAAGCCCGAGCGAAGCTGCCGTAAGCGGAGCAGCGTCGCGGGCGAACGTCGAGATCGCGGCCACGTACCGCCGCGATTCGAGCGCGTCGACGGTTCGAGGATCGACCATCAACAGCCGAACGATGTGGCGGAGCGAGTGCCACACACAGAAGTAGATCCCGATGGCGAGGATCGGCGGAACCGTCGAGAAGAACGCGACGAGAAGGCCGATTTCGGCTGCATCGATCGCGACGCCACGACGCGACCGGCCGGTCGTCGAACGGAACCCGATGACGAGGGACGCAACGATCAATCCCGCGATCACGCTGGCGACGTAGATCCGCGCTGTGGGCGTGAAAGCGGTCGAAAGGACCGCCGGGGCGTTGGGATCGAACAACCCGGCAAGCGTTCCGACGACGAGTTCGTACTGATCGGGGAACGCGACGAACGGGACGGCCATCGGGAGTGCACCACGCGTTGCCGCAGTCAAGACACGCTCGACGCGTCCGGCCGGATGCCCACCGCTAATCAACGCGACGAGCGGATACACGTCGCCTTGCCCCCAGTGGATCCACGTGAGGAGAATGAAAATCCCGACTGCGACGGCGGGAGCGACAAACCAGACGGCGGCGTAGAATCCCCCGACGACGAGGTACAGTCCCCCGGCGAAGGCGAGCCATCGGATCGTGACCGATTCGTCGCGGGTCCTCGGAATCGCGAGATGATCGACAGCACCGTGGGGAAGTCCGAGGACGACCGCACTGATCGCCAGGGGGAGTAACTGATACGAGAGCGGAACCGACGGCCCGAACGCGAACGCGAGGATCGTCACAGCGACGACGATCCAGCCGGGGAGGAACGCGAGACGGGCCGACGCCTCCGTGAGATCGCCGGTTGAGCGTGCCCGGTCCGCCCGGCGGTCAGCCAGCAGTTCCATCACGCTCTTCGCTCCGCCGATCGTCGGTGTCCGTCGCTGTGATCGACGAACGGTCTGTCGGGACGAATCGAACAAGGGACGGCGGAACCGCCGCGCGAACGTCGGGCGCGACGGTCGGCCACTGTTCGACGAGCCACAGATACAACACCAACCCCTGAACGATAAAGACGCTCGTCACCAAAAAGAAGACGGCCTCCTCGATCGGCAGCCCGAACGGGGCGATGCCGACGGTGTACGTCTCCGAAATACGCCACAACCCGTTTGCGATCGCGTATCGGTCGATAGCCCACAGATAGACAGTCGGGACGCCGATCCCGAGAGCGACGGCCCGACGGGCGCGGATCAGGTGTGGCCAGCCGAACGCCCACTGGATGGCGAGGATCGGCCCGGCCCACGCGAGAATCGCTCCGAGATACAGCGTCGACGGACCGGCCAAAAGCAGCGCGACGCCGACTGCTCCGACGGAGAGACCTCCGAAAAGGCCGAGCAACCGGGTCCGGATCGGGAGAGAGAGGTCCCCGTCGGTCGGGATTTCGAGGTTGTAGAGCCAGAGTGCGACCAGGATCGGCTGGAGGACGAAAAACAGATACTCGCCGATGGGTGCAGCCCAGATATGAGCGACGGTGACGCCGTCGCCGTACGCCCAAACGCCCTGCTCGATGAGCAGATTATCCCAGGGAGTCGTGTAGACGACGGCCAACACGAGGATGATGCCGAGTCCGAAAAACGGGACTCGACCCCATATCGCGGCAGCACGAGCGTACGTGAGGGCCGCCAAAAGCAGTATCACCGGGAGAACGAAGACGAGATGAAAGCCGAGATACGTCTCCGGAGTCATCGTGTCTCCGATCTGACAACGGCGACAGGTACCGTAGAGAACAGGACCGTCGATAGCGTGTGAGATGACGCGGCGTGCATACGTAGGATTTGGACAGTGATACGTAAAAGCCCGATACCCAACTAGTCGGGCGTGGTCGGCAACTGAACGTCTTCGAGCAACGTCCCGATCGCTTTCGATTGGGCGGCGCGGAGATGCTGGTGGAACGTGGATCGCGTGATTCCCATCGAGTTCGCGATCTGCTCGCCGGAGACGGGACGCGGGCATTCGAAGTAATCGTTCAGATACGCCTTCTGGAGCGCCTCGAGCTGTCTGTCCGTGAGGTCGGACCGGATCGATTCGACGAGTCCTCGCTTCGGATTGCGCTCTCGTTTCCGCTGGCGCTGAGAACGGAGCGAGAGCCCGTCATATCGGTCCAAGATGGCAGTAACGACCGTATTCGGATTGGTCGTTCGGGGGATTTCGATCCGAATGTCCACGTCTCCGCCGTCGGCAGTGATCGAACGGATCGAGCCGTTGTGATCGAGGACCACACGAACCAGCGACTCGTCGGGCGGGACGATCTCGGCGAGGAACGCGTCGTCGTACGTCGTCACGAGCGTGACCTCGGGCGGATCGGAGAGCGCTTCGGCGGTCCGTTCGAAGGCGTCGAATTCGACTCCCGAGACCAACACCGAAAGGACGAACCGTCCATCGGTCCGCGAGACAGCACCTTTGTACGTGATTTCACAGTCGGCGTCGGCGGCCAACTCGGCGAGCACCGGGCCGGGAGGACCGCCGTCGAACGTCAGTTCGATGTACTCGTCGGTGACCAACAGCCGCTGGTTTTGGAGCGCGTTGATACCGGTCGCGATAATCCGACCGAGCGCCTCGAAAACGGCGACCTCGTGGTCATCCAGCGCTTGCGAGAGGGAGACGTAGATTACCAGTACGCCGTACTCCGCATCGCGATACCGAATCGGGATCGCTGCGACGCCACCGTCCTCGGGGACGAACCGCGCGTGTGGTGAATCGACGTCGAACGAGTCGGCTTCGGCGACGGCCACGGACTGTGTTCGAAGCGCCTCAGAGACCGGATCGTCGAGGTCGGGCGGAATGCATATTTCGCCCGACGTTCCGCAACCGGCAGCCGTGTCAGCGACGACGCGCCCGCTCGTGGCCTGTCGCGTGCCGAACCACGCGGCTCGGTACTCGTTCGTCTCGAGCAGTGCCGTACAGACGCGCTCTTCGATTTCGGTTCGTGAGGTGCTGTTAACGATAGCTGCAGTCACGCGACCGACCATACCGTCGAGACGGGCGAGCAACCGCTTTCGAGCCCGCTGGTCGGCGCGAAGCTGCTCGGCCTGTCTCTGAGCGCGGAGCTCGATTTCCTTTCGCTCGGTCACGTCCGTCTGGAATCCGAGAAAGTGGGTGAGTTCGTCGCCGTCATACACCGGTGCGATGTGTAGTTGATTCCAGAACGGTTCGCCGTCCTTGCGGTAGTTGAGCAGTTCGACCGAGATCGATCGGCGATCGTCGATCGCCTGTCGGATCCGTTTGACCGCCTCCGGATCGGTTCCGTCACCCTGTAAGAATCGACAGTTCCGCCCCAGTATCTCGTACTCGTCGTATCCGGTGAGCCGCTCGAACGCGTCGTTGACGTATATTAGCGGCTCGTCGGATTCGTTCGGATCCGCGATCGTGATCCCGACCGGGGCTTCGTCCATCGCCATCTCCGCGAGTTCGAGGGTCGCCGCCGTCGGATCCGGCTCGCTGACCGTCGTCGAGACGTGTCGGCGTCGAGCCTGTTCGACGACTCGCTCGACGAGATCGTCCACGTCCGAGTCGCCTCGGACGGGTACGTAGGCGGTCACGCCGGCGTCGACCGCCGATTCGGCAACCCGTTCGTCACCGTCCGCGGTGTACAGAACGATCGGGAGCGATGAGTCGATCTCACGGAGGGTTTCCACTAGCTCGATTCCACATCCGTCGGAGAGCTCGTAATCGGTGACGACACAGTCAATCTCACACGCCTCGACGGCATCGAAGGCAGCATCGAACGTCGAAACGGTGGTCGTCTCGACGAGTGGTTCTGGGAACGCCTTCGAAAGAGCTGGCCGCGACGGAGCCTCGCCGGCCAAGAGAACGTCGAACGTGAGCATCGACCGAAAGATAGCAGTCGGACGCACAAAAGAATCCCGACGGTACCGAGAGCATCAGAGTCAGTCCCGTCCCCCACCCAATACGGCGACGGGAACGGATGACGATTCGAGCAACTGCTCGGCCGTCCCACCGAGGATTAACCGCTTGAACCCGGATCGCCCGGTCGCACCGACGACGATGAGATCGGCGCCGATCCCTTCAGCGTATTCCAGAATCCGATCCGGTGGCGCTCCCTCGAGAACATCGGCGTCACAGTCGATGCCAGCGTCGACCGCGGCCGACTTGGCACCGTCGACAGCCTCGCGGGCATCTTTGCGGAGATTGTCCCGGACGTCTTCGGGATCGATGATCGCGTTGTCGTACGCAGTACGCGTCTCGACCACGGAGACGATATGACGCGTCCCTCGATTGGCGGACGCGAGTTCGACGGCGTGATCCAGCGCGGCGTCGGCATCGCTGCTCCCGTCGGTCGCGAGAAGGATCGTCTCGTACATACTGAATGATACGCCAGCGCATGGGATAAAATCGACTCCCGAAAACGGGACGCTACTCGCTCGAGCGAACGACCGTAACGGGGACCGGCGCGCGACGGACGACGGTTTCGGCGACGCTTCCCAGGAGAACGCGGGCAAGGCCGTCTCGGCCGTGGCTCCCGATCACGACCTGATCGAGATCGTTCTCCTCGACGTATTCGACGATCGTCTTGGCCGGGCGACCGACGTCCGAGTCGGTCGTGATCTCACGGCCAGCGTCGGCCGCGAGTTCAGTCGCGCTTTCGAGAACCCGTTCGGAACGCTTCTCGGCCGTCGAGAGCCAATCGTCGGCACTGCCCGGACCCCATGCAGTCGCACCATCGACAGGGTCCATCACGTACAGTGCGATGATCTCGGCGTCGGTAAACTGTTCGAGAGCGTAGTCGAGCGCGTCATCACCGGGCGAGGAACCATCGATCGGGACGAGAATGCGCATAGTCCCGATTGGAGACGGCGATACATAAATCCGGGCGACGGTGAGATTTCTCCGGGGAGGACGGAGGGGCACTCAAAAGGAGACACACCGCCGAAGAACCGGGATCGGCCGCTGAACGAAAGTCTGCTTACGCGATGAGCAGTTCCTCGCCGCGCTCGACTCGAACGGTACACGGCGGGGAGATCTTGTTGTACGCTCGACGGAGCGCATCCTTTGCGACCTCTGCGTCTTCGGGATGACACCAGATGGTAAAGAGCTGTTCGCCCTGTGGGATTCGGGCGGCCGTGCCGACGATCTTGCCGAACGACTGTCGCATTCCGTCGGACACACGGTCGGCACCCGCACCGGTCGCCTGTTTGTTCTCTCGGATTACCTGGTGAGGGAACTTCCGGAGGATCATCTTGTAATCGCCGCCCTCACCCAGTTCTTTGAGCATCCGGCGGTTCGCCGAGAGCCGCGAGGCTTCGAGGGACCCGTGGCGGATCTGGACCGCCTCGTCGACGATGAGGCTGATCTGAACGTCGTAGTCGTCGGGTTCGGCGTCGAAGTTACCCATCTTGTACTGGGCGACCTTCGAGCCGGGGATGCCCGTGATGTACTCGCGTC
>CAYQWI010000036.1:0-10544 GCA_964421165.1 uncultured Natronomonas sp. | reverse complement strand
CCGAACGTTCCACTGCCCCGGCTGTCACGCGAGCCGTCGGCTCTCGGAGTTCGCCCGGACGGAGCGCGATCTACAGACGCTCAAAACGTTCTGATCGTCGGCCGATCAGTAGATGTGGTACAACAGCGCGTAGATGCCGATCCCCATCGAGAACGAGATGAGCCAAAGCGTTGCGGCGATGCGGCCGACCCGTGCGTGATTCGTAGCGTAGATCTCCGTGACTGGACGCGTTCCAGCCGATAATAACGCATAAAACACGAACGGAACGCACAACACGGCTAGTCCGATGTGGACGGCGAGGAACGGCAGGTAGATGAACGTGCGAACGGTGTCCGGCCCCGGGAACTCGCTCGGACCGAGCAACGCGACGCGATAGAGGTACAACACGAGAAAGATCGAAAACAGCGAAAAGCTCGCGAGCATCGAAAGGCGATGTCTGCCGACGTTCCCGCGCTTGATTGCACGAACGCCAGCGACGATCGTCCCGATAGCGAGAAGGCTCACTACCGCGTTCATGTGTGGGATCAGAGTTAACAGCGGTTCGAATCGGGGAATCGACCCGGCCGGGAGTGCCTGTAACGCCGCGGCGAACACCAACGCGAGAGAGACGATCGAAAGGAGCGCTGTCAGTACGAGAACACGTTCGCCGGCCCATTCACGAGCGGACATATCTGAGAGGAATACGGGATACCAGATAGGTGTTAATATACGACCCTCGTCCCGGCCCGATCAGTGTTTGAACGCTCGGTGGCCGGTGAACGCCATCGCGATGTCGTGTTCGTTCGCCGCCTCGATCACGTCGTCGTCGTTGACGGAACCGCCGGGTTGGACGACAGCTTCGATTCCGGCTTCGGCGGCGACTTCAATGCCGTCGGGGAACGGGAAGAACGCGTCGGAGGCCATCACCGCGCCATCGGCGTCTTTTCCTTCGGCGTGTTCGTCGGCTTTCATCGCTGCCAGACGGACCGCGTCGACCCGGGAGACCTGTCCCATCCCGACGCCGACGGTTTCGGTTCCCTTCGCAAACAAGATCGCGTTGGATTTGACGTGTTTGATCGTCTGCCAGGCGAAACACATCGTTTCGAGCTGCGCTTCGGTCGGTTCGCGGTCGGTCGGGATCGTCAACTCGTCCGCGGAGATCGACTGACTGTCGCGCTGTTGGACGAGTCGCCCGCCGATGAGGTCGCTCTCGACGAGCGAATCGGTCGCGGTATCGGCGTCGGCACCGAGATCGAGGACGCGAAGGTTCTCCTTTTCACAGAGCACATCGAGTGCCGCGTCAGTGTAGCCGGGTGCGATAACGACTTCCTTGAACGAGTCGACGATCGACTCGGCGGTCTCGGCGTCGCACTCTCGGTTCAGCGCGACGATACCGCCGAACGCGCTCATCGGATCGGTCGAGAGAGCGTCCTCGTACGCGGCCGCCAGCGTATCAGCGATCGCACAGCCGGCGGGATTCGCGTGCTTGATCACGGCCGCGGCGGGGGCGTCGAACTCCGCGATCAGCTCCAACGCCGCGTCGGCGTCGTTGTAGTTGTTGTACGACAGCGCTTTCGATCCTTCGTTTCGCTGGGTCGCACCGACGATACTCGCCGCCTCACACGATTTGTCGACGTAGACCGCGGCGTCCTGGTGGGGGTTCTCGCCGTATCGAAGCTCACGACCCCGGTCCTCGCTCGTGAGTCGACGGGTCGGGAACTGGCCCCCGTCGTCGCCGTCGACGGAGACGCCGCCCTCGGAGACGGTGACTCGATCCTCGGCGAACCACTTCACTGCGCGCGGATACGCGCTGAACTCCGCCTCATACAGGACGCGCCGTTTGAGCGCGTCGACGTCGTCATCCTCGTAGACCGGAACGGGCTCTTGGGTGACGATAGGGCCGCCGTCGACGGTTTCGTCGACGACGTGGACGGTACAGCCCGTGACGGAGACGCCCGCATCGAGCACCTGCTCGTGGGCGTCCATCCCCGGGAACGACGGGAGCAACGACGGGTGTACGTTGAGCGTTTGTGGAGCCGAATCGAGGAACGCCTCCGTGAGAACGCGCATGTACCCGTCGAGACAGACGAGATCCACGTCGTACTCGGAGAGCCTATCGAGAACTCGTTTTTCGTGTGCCTTGCGTGATTCGTCGTCGTCGCGCACGACGGTTTCCGTTGGGATACCGCGTTCCGCTGCTTCTCCGAGAACTGGGGCTCCCTCTTGGTTCGAGAGAATGACGCTGAACTCCGCATCGCCCGGTGTTGTATCGGCAATGTGCAGTAGATTCCGGCCGCGATTCGAAGCCATACCGGCGAGTTTCATATTCGAATACGACTCCGCCGAACGCAAAGTAGTTGCGGTTGAGACCGTCATAATACACACGTATGTGTATATAACTCCGGATTAATCGACATCTATTTGGCGAAGTATGCATACTTCTGTGTTCTCCGGGCTCTCGGATATGGCGGATTTTCGACCCGCATATGATTCGAGCGCGGTCGACCGACACCCTTTTTCAACGTCTCGTCGGAGCCACACGTATGACAGATCGAACTCCTCTCTCCGCCGTTTCGCCGCTCGATGGGCGATACGCCCGCTATACGGAGCCGCTCACCGAGTACGCCAGCGAAGCGGCGCTCATGCGAGCGCGGGTCGAAGTCGAGGTCGAGTACCTCATCGCGCTGGCCGACCTCGACGTTACGCCGGTAACGATCGACGGCGACACCCGATCCGAGCTCCGGGACCTGTACCGGACGTTCGACGACGGGGACGCCGAGATCGTCAAACGGCTCGAAACGGAAGGGTACGAGGGGTATACCGCGACGAACCACGACGTGAAGGCGATCGAATACTTCGTTCGGATGCACCTCCCGGACGAGGACGCTCAGGGACCGTGGGTCCACTTCGGGCTCACGAGCGAGGACGTGAACAACCTCGCTCACCGGCTGCTCGTAAAGCCCGCGGTGACGGACGTGCTCGTTCCCGAGATCCGTTCGCTCCGGGACACGCTCGCCGAGGACGCCCGCCGGTATCGAGACGTACCGATGTTGGCCCGAACCCACGGTCAGCCGGCGACGCCGACGACGTACGGAAAGGAGTTAGCGGTCTACGCGGCTCGGCTCGGCTCCGCACTCGGACGGCTTGACGCGGCGACGGCCGACGTGTCCGGAAAGCTCGCGGGCGCGTCGGGGACGTACGCCGCGCACAACGCCGCCTATCCCGATGTCGATTGGCGGGCGTTTTCGAAGGCGTTCGTCGAATCGCTCGGGCTCGAACACACGCCCCTCTCGACGCAGGTCAACCCGTGTGACGACCTCGCAGCCGTCTTCGACGCGGTTCGCGGCGTCAACAACGTGTTGCGCGATCTCGACCTCGATATGTGGCTGTACGTCTCCGATCGCTATCTCGGACAGGAAACCGTCGAGGGCGAAACCGGTTCCTCGACGATGCCGCACAAGGTCAATCCGATCGACTTCGAGAACAGCGAGGGTAACCTGACGAAGGCGAACTCCGATCTCACCTTCCTCGCGAACTACGTGACGACGTCCAGACTCCAGCGCGACCTCTCGGATTCGACGGTCAAACGTAATATCGGCGCGGCGTTCGCACACTGTCTCATCGCCTATAAGAAGACTGCGACCGGTCTCTCGAAGGTGACGCCGAACGAGACGGTCATGCGCGAGGAACTGGAGGCCAATCCCGAAGTGATCGGCGAAGCGGTCCAGACGATCCTCCGGCGCGAGGGCGACACCGACGCCTACGAGCGAATCAAAGCGCTCACCCGCGGTCAGCGCGCCTCCCTCTCGGACTTTCGCGACCTGTTCGACGAGCTCGACGTCGACGAGTCGGTCCGAGCGGAGCTGCACGAACTGACGCCGTCGGGATACACCGGCCTGGGCTCCGAGCTGGTCGGCGAACTCGACGACGCGTAGGTGAAGCCAAAACAGCGGTAACCGATCTTACCGCAGTCCCGGTGCCTCGTCCTCCAGCCGCGTCAGGTCCTCGAAGGTCTCCCGTCGGCGCGTGATCCCCTCTTTGTCGCCGTCGATGGCGACTTCGGCGGGCTTCGGCTGGGAGTGGAACTGGCTGGCGAGGTTGATGCCGTACGCACCGACGTTACCGATCGCGAGCAGATCGTTCGCCTCGGGCCGAGGGATCGGTCGGTCGGTACAGAACACGTCGGCGCTGGTACACAGCGGCCCGCCGACGCTGGACTCGATCGGTTCGCGGTCGCCGCCGGTCACGTTCCGGATGTGGTGGTACGAATCGAACATCGCCGGCCGGATCATCGACGTGAGGCCGGCGTCGACGCCGACGACGCGCGTCTCGGGCGTCTCCTTTATGGTATTCACTCTCGTGAGTAACGCGCCGGCGTCGGCGACGAGGTATCTCCCCGGCTCCAGGGCGATCGTCGCGTCCACGTCGGCGGTCACCTCACGGACCATCTCAGCCGCGGCTTCGATGTCGAGCGGCGGCTCGTCGGGGCGGTACGGGACGCCGAAGCCGCCGCCCAGATCGAGGAATTCGAGGTCACCGACGCGCTCGGCGAGGTCGGCGACTCTCCGCAGCGCTCGTCGGTGATCGTCGATGTCCTCCGAGAGGACGCCGCTGCCGACGTGGGCGTGGAGGCCGACGAAGTCGAACCGCTCGCGGGCCGACTCGACCAGTTCCGGGACCTCGTCGTAGGGAACGCCGAACTTCGCGTCCTTGCCGGTCGCGACCTTCTCGTGGTGGCCGGTGCCGATCCCGGGGTTGACACGCAACGCGAGTCGGCCGTCGAACCCACGGGATTCGAGTCTGTCGAGCGTCATCGGAGCGCCGGCGGTGATCGTCAGCTCGGGCGCGTCTTCCCACAGCTCGACGGCGTAGTCGAGGTCGGCGTCCGGCGGGTTGACCGCGGTGTACTGAAGGTCCTCGGAATCGACGCCGGCTTCTAACGCTCGATGGAGTTCACCCGCAGCGGCACACTCGATATCCGCGCCGGCTTCGTACAGCGTTCGGACCACTTCACGGCCGGTGTTGGCCTTCACTGCGTACATCACGTGGGCGAACTCGAACGCCGATTCGAAGCGTTCGAAATTATCCCTGATTCGTTGATGATCGGTTACGTAAAGCGGCGTACCGTGTTCGTCGGCGAGCCGTTCGAGGCGATCGCGGTCCCAATCGGCGAGCCGTTTGACGGCCGCACTATCGACGAGACTCATTGTGTATACAGGGAGGCGGTCGCTAACAAGCGTTCCGCTTCCGAACCCGGAAACCGGATCAGTCTGCAGGCTGGAGTTCGACTTCTTTGGAATTCGTCTCGCTCACTTCGAACGTCCGCAGACTGGCTGTAAGTCGGTCGGCCTGTTCGGCCAATCTCGTCACGGACTCGGTCGCCTCACGCAGTTGTTCGCTTCCGTCTATCGCCGTCGTTGCGACGGATTCGGCTCGTTCTGCTGTCGTATCTCCGATCGCTGCGAGATCGTCGACGGCTATCGAAACTTCGCTTGCGACTTTGGCCTGCTGATCCGTCGCCGAACATATCTCGGAGGCGCTTTCGTCGACCCGAGCGGTGTCCTCCGCGATCGCGTTGAACTCCTCGGTCACGTTATCGACGGTCGCGACGGCGTCCTCGATGTGATCGTTCAACCGAGCGACATCGCTGGCGACGGTGTGGGTCTCCTCGTCGATCTCGTCGATGAGTTCCTCGATCTCGCCGGCCGATTCGTGGGTCTCCTCGGCGAGTGATTTCACTTCCTCGGCGACGACCTCGAAGCCAGCAGTCTCAGTGTCCGCCCGTGCGGCCTCGATCGAGGCGTTGAGCGCCAACAAGTTCGTCCGACTCGCGACCTCGTCGATAAATTCGACGATTTCCCGGATCGCTTCGCTCCGCTCGACGAGCCGGGAGACGGCCTCGTCGGTTTCGTTGGCGATCTCGGCGGCGGTATAGAGCGCGTCGGTCGCCGTGTCCGCGGCGTCGGCGCCGTCCGCGGCGCTCGTCGCGGTTTCGGAGGTGATCTCAGAGAGTTCGTTCGAAGACGCCGCGATCTCTTCGACGGTCGCAGAGAGCGTTTCCGCGTCCCTGGCGAGCGAATCGAGCATCTCCGATTGCCGGATCGCATCGTCAGCGATCGTTTCGACCTCCTTGGCGTTCGTTTCGATCGTTTCGCTCACTTCCGAGACGTTCCATCGGGCGGCTTCACTCGCAGTGGCGACGTCGTCAGCGAACGGTTTCGCCCGTGCAATCGCGGTTTCGACCGCGTCGAGTTGGCGGTTGTACGAATCGACGACGTTTCCGAACCGACCGTCGATCGTCTCATCGGGAAGCCGGACCCGAAGATCGCCGTCGCTGGCGCGATCGCTCGCCGCTTCGAACTCCTCGATGAGACGAGTGAGGCGAGTCGAGCGAGCTTCAAGGTCCGAGATCGCACCCGAAAGGTTGTCGGCCATACGGTCGAGGGAGTCACCGAACTCACCTGGGACGGATCGATCGAGCACGGGATCGTCGAACGATTCGCTGGCGAGGGCGTCCGCCTGTCGAGCAGTAACCTGGAGTGTTTCGAACATTCGCCCGAAGGAGTCCGAAAGCGAACCGATCTCGTCGTGCTGTCGAATCTCGGGCGGATCGGTGTCGAGGGACCCGGCCGCGACCGCCTCCGAGCTGGATTCGAGTTGTCGGAGCGGACGAATCAGGTCGTCTCTGACGATCAACGCCGTATTAAAGAATGCGACGACGGCTAGTACAAAGAGCCCGACTGTGACGACGACCGCGGCCGTTCCTTGGAGGACGGCGACGGATGCGGCCAGAGATAGTCCGGCCAGAAACTGGAGTCCGACCGCGGCCATGATCTTCCCCCAGAGCGATTCGTCGATACCGAACCATCCCATCATTCCCCACAGCAACTGTTTATAGGCAGATCCGGCCCGAACTACCCCTCGCTGAACCGAACTATCAACGCTCATATGTCGACGTATTAATTGCGGTATCTAAACTGGTCGGGACGGCTCAGGTAATGAAACGGAGAATCTCCCGAAGGAACAGAGTATTACAGCGGGTTAGCGGAGGCAAAGAGAACCCTCTCGACTTCCGCTGTGGCGGTGTATCAAAGATACGCCGCGTCCCAGCGAGTCGGTTTTAGCTGGTTCCCACACTCCTCACACGAGAGCCGTCCCATCGTGTCCATTGCAGTGATAAGCGACTCACAGCTACCGCAGACGTAGCTGTATCTGTTTTCGCGCTCCTCGTCGGTGTAGACGGCGTAAAACGGGCCGATAGACCCGCGTTCGGAATCGTTGTGATCGACATAGAGCTCTCGGTCGTTCGAGACGATCGGTTGGATATCGACGGTGTCTTCGTCGACGTAGATGTTCTCGATGAAGTCGGTACCGTCTATTTCGACGGTTCCCTCACCGACTTTCCGGAGGCCGCGGTTCTCCCAAAATCGGTTCCCTTCGGAGTTCATCGCGAGAACGAGTCCACGGATCGTTTCGGCACCGCTCTCCTCGAGTCGGTTGCGGGTCTCTTCGTACAAGGTTTGTCCGATCCCTTCGCCGCGGTGCATCGCGGCGACGTGGATCCAGTGAATATCCCCCCGACCGTCGACGAGCGCGCTCTCGGAGAACGCGACGGCTTCGTCGTCCCGTTCGACGATGAGCAACAGCACCTCCGCATCGTCCAACAGCTCGTCGAACCGGTCGGGACCGTACCACTGCTCGACCGCCCCTTCGATGGTGCTCGGGCTCAGCGAGTAGGAAGCTTCCATCGATCGAAGCGCGATCGATCGCACCGCAGGACCGTCCGATGCCGTTGCTTCGCGGATTTTCATATCTATTTGTTCGTCGGGAGATAGCATAAAACCAAACATTGAGTGAAAAAAGTAGACAAACGTCTAATGGTAACGCTGCGGACGAAAGACACCGATACGCTGGCACCTATCGGGAAGCGTCGTACCGTTCGGGAACGTACGCGTCGAGCGGTTCCGGGACGTATCCGAAGACGACGGGGGCTAACGCCGCTAACCGTCGTCGAAAGAGAACGTAGACGACGCCGACGGCGAGGGCGGACGCGACGAGGAACGTGAACGGCTCCTGGAGAACGAACATCAGCGGAAAGCCGATCCCCGCCGAAATCGCCAGGTCGCCTTTCGATCCGTCATACGAGACGAGTCGGCGCGGTCTTCGCCACGCACCGCGGACGTGATCGTAGACCGCCCGTTCTGAAGTCCCCTCCCACGGTTCCAGTTCGAGCCCGCCGCCGTAGATATCCATCCGACAGTGGATGGCCGCGGCGACGAGCACGGTCGCGACGGCAACGGCGATCGCCGTCGGCTGAAGCAGCGCAAAAAGCGCCGCGGGTACCGCCGCGACCGGATACAGCGTCGGGTAGTGGAGCGTCTTCCGGTGGCCCGCATACAGATCGAGGTCCGGAAGCACGCCGCCGACGAACCCCCCTAAAAGCGCCGCGGGAGCGAGTTCGGGGACGGAAAGCGCGACGGGGACCGCGACCGCCATCCCGACGAGCGCGTGTGTCGGCAACATCATAATGTCTTAGCTATGTTTCGGAGGGATATAACCTCGCTGCCAGACATATGTGGACACGGGACGGGGTGACCGTATAAAGACGTACCAAGGCGTCCGAAAAGCTGGTGTACGATCCGGTTACCGGGCGACATCGGTGTCGTAAACCTAAAGAGTCGAACTACCCTTCTTGGTGATAAGATGACTACCATACACGTTTTCCGTCCCGCGGAGGTGGATACATGGGTGTCGAAATAAGGGAAGCACCCGTCTCCGAGACCGAGTTCGAGGAGATGAAGCGATTCGTCTACGATTACCTTTCAGCCAGCGTCGAGAGCGAGGAAGAAGGCGGCCGAATGCGGTGGTATCCATGGCACTCCGCGGAGTATCGGTACAACCACATCCTCAACGTCGCGGAACTGGCGACCGAAATCGCCGAAAACGAGGGTGCAAACGTAGATGTCGCACGGGTCGCGGCACTGTTTCACGACATCGCGAAGCTCGAGGCCGACCAGGACGTTCATGCCGAAGCCGGGGCCCGCGTCGCCAGGAAGTATCTCCGCTCGCGAACGGAGTATCCGGAGTCGTTCATCACCCAGGTCTGTGATTCGATCGAGACGCACTCCTACGACGGCGATCTGGACGACGTACCGTTAGAGACGCGCTGTCTCATGGAGGCCGATCTCCTCGATAAAGTCGGAGCCAACGGGACGACGCTCATGCTGTTGCGGATGGGGTACGAATCGCGAACGCACATGGACGCGAGCGAGATGGTTGGCCGCGTCCTCGAACGGGGAGAAGACGCAATCTCGCGGGTCAGATCGGATACGGCCGAAAGCATCGCCCACCAGCGGATCAAACGCGTCCGGTGGTTCAAAGAGTGGCTCGAAGACGAAGTCGCCGGGATGGAACCTCCACAGGCGACGGAGTTCGAACTAGAGTAACAGAACCGACCCGAGAAAGTACAGGCCGAACCCGGCGAGCACGACCGCACTCCCGTAGGCAACGACCGGCGCGAACGCCTCGATTTTGGATTCGGCGGCCACGAGCGCGGCCGGGAAGCCGACGATCCATCCGAACACCCCGACGAACAGTCCGACGACGAGCGCGACGCTTCCGGTTTCGACGACGACGAGCCCCGCGAACGCCTCGCTCGCGTACGAGAGCACGTCTATCGTCCCAGGGGTCAACAACCCGATACCCGCGGTGAGCCAAAAGAGGATCTGATACGGATTGCTCAACGATAACACGAACGCCTTCGAAAACCCTCGGCTTTCGGTTCGTGAAGAACTCCGAAGCTGGCCGCTCGCACCCCGAACCGCGCTCACAGCGAAGTACAACATCAACAGTCCGCCGACGAGAAACAGCAGATCCTGCACGGTCGGGAGCTGCTGAATGAACGTTACGGCACCCGCGAGCGCCAATACGAAGAACAGTACGTCGGCGCTCATCGCGCCGAGCCCGGTCTTGAACCCGGCCGTCCATCCGCGGAGGACGGACTCTTCGGCGATGATCGCGTTCATCGGCCCCGGCGGCGCAGCGAGCGCAAGCCCGAAGAGCGCGCCGGCGAGAAGCGTCGATACGAACGTCATCGAGACTCCCTCAGATACCTTGACTCATCAGCCGGCTTCGGACGATATCGGCGTCTTTGTTGCCGGTCGCGGTGTTGAGAAGAACAACCGCGTCGTCGGAGTCGAACGCGCCGTTTTCGGCCAACTCCCACGCGCCAGCGACGGCGGTCCCGCAGGCGACGGACACTTCCAGCCCTTCGTGCTGGGCGACCGTCGCGGCGCTGTCGAGGAGATCCTGATCGTCCACGGCAACGCCCGTGCCGCCGCTCGCGCGAATGGCTTCGACGGCTGCCAGCCCGCCAGCCGGATCGGTCACTTCGAGGCTACCGACGACGGTGTCGGGGTACTCCCACGGGGCGGGGTCGGCATCCGTTTCGAGCGCCTCCACGATCGGGGCGCAGCCGTCCGGTTGGGCAGTATGAAGCTGCGGCACCGAATCGGTGATACCGAGCTTCTCGAACTCGCGAGCGCCTTTCCAGAGCCCGGCGACCG
>CAYQWI010000035.1:0-10738 GCA_964421165.1 uncultured Natronomonas sp. | reverse complement strand
GCGTTCCGTCGCCGCGGTAGAGGTCGAAGAAGCCCCGCTCGCCCTCGATAGCGGTTCGGTTCGCCGTCGCTCCTTCGGCCGCGAGCAACGCTGCGGTCGTCCCCGATCGAGCCGCCTGTCCGGCGTGGATCGGCTTGGTGGTCGAACCGAAGTTTCGCTTGAGGCCGGCCGGCATCGACGCGGCAATCGAGAGGGCGTGTGCTGTCTCCGATTCCGAGAGATCGAGGAGGGACGCGACGGCGGCGGTCGCGCCGAACACGCCGACGGTTGAGGTGGCGTGCCAGCCGCCCTCGTAGTGACCGGGACTGATCGGTCGCGAGAGGTACGATTGCGCTTCAAAGCCGGCGACGAAGGCCGTCAACAGCTCCCGTCCGTTCGATCCCTCTCGCTCGCCGACGGCGAAGATCGGTGCGATCATCGGTACGCTCGGATGGCCGTCGGTCGCCGCGAGAGCGACATCGTCGAAATCGAGCGCGTGGCCCGCGGTTCCGTTGACGAAGACGGCTTCGGGGAGTCCGAGTGATTCGTCGTGCCCGATCACCGTCGTCGACCCGTCGGTCGTGCCGATCGCGGCCAGCGCCGCTTCGGCCGCGTCAGTTCGTGCCCCCGCGAGCGTCACGCCGACCGTATCGAGGATCGCTCGTTCGGCCACACGAAGCCCGCTGTCAGGAATCTCCGACGAAGAGAGGGTGGAGATGAAGTTTCCGAGTTCAGTTGCCGCCGTCTCGGTGGATGACTCGTTCATTGTACGTTTCACGTTTACTGTTCACCGTTATATGTTATTGCGTCTACCGGCGGTTTCGAGCCGATCCCGAACGTTTTATCAGAGTCTGTATGTGGGCTATTTCCGGATGACGTCTCGGTGGACAGATGTCAGAAAGAACACTACATTACAGCTATTTGATTATCTTTAAGAGACTACACCGAGAGTATTTTAGTGAATAAGATGGATCAGATCGACAAACGTACACACGATCGGAAATTCGTTCGAACGTTCTTTACCACGCCGACGGCGGTGGAGGGGGAAGACGACTCCGCGAAGATGCTTCGAAGCGCTGTCCAGCTGAGAGGGATGAACGCGCCCGATGTCTGGGTTCCGGACAACGAGGACGCAACAGCGCCGAACATGCGCGACGAGGGCGCTCGAAACATCATCGACGTGCTCGCAGAAGATGGTGCCGACTTCCCCGGAGAGATCCATCCGCGCGTCGTCTGGCATCGCGACAGCCCGAGTACCCGATACCAAGGGTTCCAGCGGATGCTCGAGATCAGCGACCCCGAGAACGGCGCGGTCGAACACCTCGATGGCTTTGTCATCCCCGAAGTCGGCGATATCGACGACTGGAAGAAGGCCGACGAATGGTTCACCATCATCGAGAACGAACACGGACTCGAAGAGGCCAGCCTCAAGATGTCCGTCATCATCGAAAGCGGGGCTGCGGAGCTCGCTATGGGCAAACTCCGCGACGAGATGGGCAAACCGACAAACAACCTCCAGCGGATGTTCCTTCTGGTCGATGGCGAGGTCGATTATACCAAAGACATGCGCGCGATCACGCCGACGGGCGGACTCCCGAAATGGCCCGAACTGCGGCACAACACCTCTCGGGGTGCCAGTGCCAACGGATTAATCGCCATCGATGGCCCCTACGACGATATCCGCGACGTCGAGGGCTACCGCGAACGGATGACCGAAAATCAGGCCAAAGGGATGCTCGGGATCTGGTCGCTCACGCCCGGCCAGGTTCTCGAAGCGAACAAATCTCCGCTCCCGCCCGCTCAGGGGTACTGGCTCATCGACGCCGATGGCCGTCACGTCGAACTGGAGCGAGAGGGCGACGTCGAGGTCTACGACGGTACCCGAATCGCTCTCGAAGAGATCGATGACGGTTACGGTCTCTCTGTCGGCGGAGACGACCTCGAACTCGGCGAGGACGAACTCGGCGACGAACTCCTCGAACTCCTCGAGTACGTCCCGAGTCTGGACGACATCGTCGATTCGATGGAAGAGTTCGAGGCGGCGAAAGAAGCCGGTAGGGGTGCGATCGCCATGACACAGTCGGCGACTGTCGAAATCGACGGCATTCAGGTGGACGTGAGCCGCGACCGAATGTGGGATGAGGCCACGTACCAAGCTCTTCAGACGCCGATTACACTGTTTCAGGATGTCTACGAGAATCGCCCGGATCAACACGACGACCTCGCGGATCTGTATGACGAATCGGTCGTCAAACGCGCGATGGACGTCGGAAACTAGCGGGATACGTTCACTCTGCGGTTACCGACCCAGGCGTCCGTTCGGAACCCGCAGGTGGGACGGGCTGGCTGCCGTCCGTGACGATCACTAGCCACTTCCGTTCCGAGCGGATGACGAAACCTAAATTGATTTCGTGTTTGGAACGTATAAACCGATTTCTCCTCTGGAAACACCCTTACTTCACGAGCAGAGATGTACGGTGTGGCCGTTTCAGCACGGTTTGGGACGTTCGATCGATTCAGCTTCGGGAGACGGGAGCTAACGGAAGCGATAGGGGATTCGATTACGGTGCTTCCGCTCGTCGTCGCCCTCGGTATTCTGACGCCAGCGTCATTACCGCATTTACTCGCCGGGTTCGCCGTCTTTCAGGTGATCTGGGGGATCGGCTACGGCGTGCCGTTATCAGTCGAACCGATGAAGGCACTCGCCGGACTCGCGATCGCGGGCGGAATCACGTATGGTGAGCTGATCGGTGCTGGCTTGCTCGCCGGAGGTGTCTTACTCGTCGCAGGTCGGTACGGCGCACTTGCGACGATTTCGCGATTCGTGGGGGAGCCGGTCGTTCGGGGTATCCAGTTCGCCGTTGCCTGTTTGCTCGTGGTTGCCGCAGTCGATCTCGTGGTTGCCGCGCCGGTCGTCGCGGCGATGGGTCTCGGTGTTGCTCTCACAGTAGCGATCGTCTCGCGCCGCGCTGTCGCGCTCGTCGTCCTCTGTGTCGGGACGCTGTGGGCGATCGGGGCGATTGGTATGCCCCAACCGACGATCCCATCCGTGACACCGTTTCCGACGGGCGGGCCGACGTTTTCCGTGGGGACCGTTGAAGGCCTGCTCGTCCAACTCGCGATGACCGTCGGCAACGCCGCGATCGCGACTTCTCTGCTCCTTTCCGATCTCTATGACGCGGACGTTTCGCCGGATCGTCTCGCCGAAAGTATGGGTGGGATGAACCTCGTTGCGGTGCCGCTCGGCGCGTTGCCGATGTGTCACGGCTCCGGCGGACTCGCGGGAAAGTACGCTTTCGGCGCGCGAACGGGGACCGCAAACCTCCTCGCGGGTGGGTTCTACGCTGCACTCGCGCTCGTGTCCGGTATTCTGATCGCGTTTCCGATGGCGCTGCTCGGCGTTCTGTTACTCGTCGTCGCCGCCTCTTTGGCCCGTGTCGCATTCGGATCGACAGATCGTCCGCTTTTCGTCGCCGGAATCGGCGCAGTAGCCGTCGTGACCAACGTCGGTGTCGCGTTCGTCCTCGGCGTCATCTGGTGGCACGCTCGCGGGTGAGGCTTTTGTTCCGCGAACGGCTGGATAGCTGTATGAGTTGGACGAAGCTCTTCGAGCGAGCCGACGAGTACGACGTTACGATCGAAGACATTCGAGAAGCACTCGAGGAGCGCCGAGATGCGGAGTGAGCACGATTCTGACCGGACACGCATCGTCGCCGACGCCGACGTGCTCGCGGCGGACGTGCTCGTCGGCGGGACAGCACGATCGGCGGTCGACGTAATTCGCGGCCACTCGTGGCTCGAACTCGTCGTTACTGAGCCGTTAGTTGACGACGCGGTGGCGATCATCGAGACGCTCTCGGATGGGGAACTCGCGGCCGACTGGCGGGACACGATCGAGCGAGTTGCGACGATCGTCGAACAACCCGAGGGCGATCACCCGGCGCTCGCGGCCGCCTACCGGGGGAACGCGATGCACGTCGTTTCGCTCGACGAGCGACTCCTGAGTGCGAAATCCGGGGCAGCGCTGAAAGGGGCGCTCGAGGTGAGCGTTCGATCTCCGGACGCCTTTCTCGCGGTCGTCGATCCGGAGACGATCTACGAACTCGTCTTCGAGGAACCGTATCCGGGGCCGGATCTCGATCCTCGCACCTGAACGGGGTCGTCCCGGAATCGGTCGGCTGGAGCGTTATCGACTCCGGAACCACTCGGCGAACTTCGCGAGCGCGCGACCGCGGTGGGAGACGGCGTTTTTCTCTTCTGCCGTCATCTCCGCGAACGTCTTCCCGTCGTGTTCGAAGATCGGATCGTAGCCGAAACCGCCCTCGCCGCGCGGTTCGACGATCCGTCCGGGGACCGAGCCGACGAACAGTTTCACCTGTAGATCGCTTCCGGCGACGGTGTCGTCGGTCGTCGCGCTCGCCCGGTCGTCGGCCGCGAGATCCTGACCGCGTCGATCGTCGATGTCGACCGGTTCTGGGGAGGATTCGAACGGCTCCCCGTCGCAGTAGGCGATGACACAGCGGAACTTCGCTCGCGTCGCGTCCTCGGAACGCGCGAGACGGCCGACGCGTTCGACGCCCAGCGTGTTTTCGACGTACGCGGAGTACGGGCCCGGGAACCCCTCGAACCCCTCGATATACAGCCCCGCGTCGTCGACGATGACGGGGCCCCCGGCGAACTCGTAGGCTTCCCTCGCGCCGTGGGCCGCAACTGTCTCCAACGACTCGGCCTGAATCTCGGTGTAATCGTAGTCGAGCGCGCTAACGCCGTCGCCGAGATACTCCTCGGCTTCGGTGACCTTCCCGTCGTTGGTCGTCACGTACCTGAGCATACCGACGTATTCCGCGCCGTCCCGAAAAGTCTCACCGGTCCGTCCGCGATCGTTCGATCTCGATCCGAGTCACCAACGCGAGATACAGCGACAGAATCAACAGCGATACGGCGCCGAAAGCCGCCACGCCGAGCGCGTCCGCACCGAGAAACATCGGAGTGTCGCGGGTGGCCGGGAGGAACGTGTGATGGAGGTCGCCGCGGACCGGAACGAAGTAATCGACGGTCGTGTCGGCGGCGTACCAAAGCGTCGCGACGCCGACGGCCCACGGTGGGAACTCGCTAATGCGGTGGAGGACGAACGCTTGCAGCACCATCGCGGCGTGACTCCAGATGAGAAAGTGACGCATCGCCGGGTGGAGATAGCCGAACTGCTCCCAGAAGGCGACGTGGACCCAGACGGTCCATCCGCCGAGGATGATGTTCCCGAAGAACGCGAGCGCGATGAGCCACTCCTGTGGGTGGCCGAGCTTCCAGCTCGCGAGCGCCAACGCGATGAAAAGCGTCGCGATGGGGCTGTCCGGGACGAAGACCCACATTTCCGGCGGGGTCTGAGAGAGCTGTGGCCCGTAGTAGTAAAAGCCGAATGCGGTCCCGAGGAGGTTGACCGCGACGATGAGCCAGACGAGATTGAGCGCGAGGTTTTCGATCGGCTCCGGGAGCGGGGCGACGTAACGAGGGAGGTCCTCGCGGGGAACGTCCGATTCAAAGAGCCCTCGGGGATCCATATGCGAACCTCCGGGGGGAGCGATATATGGGTTATCGTCTGCATCCGGTTCGCGTTCGGGAGGGTTCGATCGAACCGCCGTCGTGACCGTCCGATCGCTGGCCGACAGCCGAAAACGGAGAGTGATACGCGAACTGTCCTCTCTAAGCGGGGGAAGTTATATACCATCGAATGAGAGTATAAAAGGGACGATTTTATTATAAAAGCATGTCGAAAGAGTCTGGTACAGTATATTCCGAGCTGAATACGGCGATGTTTATCGGTTTTCCGAACGGAGTGATTCCGGCATAGTGGTCGTGCAAAGATGTATTTATATACTTGTAGCACCCAAATATAAGATAGTATCGGTATTGTTCCGCCCTGTCGCTCCCGCGTTGCCGTGTCGTTCGTCGGTCCCCAATCGGACGGGACCCGATCCGACGTACGGAGATACCGAGACACTGACACGCCCGGAATCCGGGTGAGACGCTTCGCGTCTCCGTGATAGAATGAGCGATATGGAAACCCTCGAAGAACTCAGCAAGGAGTACAAAAGCACGATACCGTCGGACCTCCGCCGATCGCGGTCGTTCCAGTGGTATCTGGAAACGCTGTACGACGACCCGAAGATCGCCCGCAACGCCCACCAGCGGGTTGCCGACATGTTCGATTACTACGGGACCTCCTACGACGAGGAAGCCGGCGTCGTCGAGTACGAACTCGCTTCGGAGGATCCGCTCGGGAACGGCGAGAACACGTTCTACGGACAGGTGATCCACGAAGCGATCCACGAGTTCATTAACAAAGTCAAATCCGGCGCTCGCGGTCTGGGTCCCGAAAAGCGGATCAAACTCCTCTTGGGTCCCGTCGGATCCGGGAAATCCGATTTCGACCGGCAGGTCAGACGGTACTTCGAGGATTACACCGCCCGCGAGGCCGGCCGAATGTACACGTTCCGATGGACCGGCCTCTGCGACGTTATCCTCGATCAGGACCCGGCCGACGACGTCGTTCGTTCGCCGATGAATCAGGATCCGATCGTACTCTTGCCGCTCGAACAGCGCGAACGGGTTCTCGAAGATATCAACGAAGCGCTCGATGCGCCCTACACGATTCGAAACGAGCAGTCGCTCGATCCGGCGAGTGAGTTCTACATGGACGCGCTGTTGAGCCACTACGACGACGATCTACAGCGGGTGTTGGAAAACCACGTCGAGGTGATCCGACTCGTCGCCGACGAGAACAAACGGCAGGCCGTCGAGACGTTCGAGCCGAAAGACAAGAAAAACCAGGACGAGACCGAACTCACCGGCGACGTCAACTACTCGAAACTCGCCGTCTACGGCGAGAGCGATCCCCGCGCGTTCGATTACTCCGGAGCGTTCTGTAACGCGAACCGCGGCATCTTCTCCGGCGAGGAGCTGTTGAAGCTGCAGCGGGAGTTCCTGTACGACTTCTTACACGCCACCCAAGAGCAGACGATCAAGCCGAAGAACAATCCCCGAATCGACATCGATCAGGTGATCGTCGGCCGGACGAACATGCCCGAGTACCGCGAAAAGAAGGGCAACGAGAAGATGGAGGCGTTCAACGACCGGACGAAGCGGATCGATTTCCCGTACGTTCTCCAGTACGAGGAGGAGTCGAAGATCTACCGGAAGATGCTTCGGAACGCCGACGTGCCGGACATGCACGTCGAGCCACATACGCTGGAGATGGCCGGTCTCTTCGGCGTGTTGACCCGGGTCGAAGAACCCGACGGCGGCATCGTTTCCATCGTTCAAAAGGCGAAAGCGTACAACGGTGAAATCGACGAGAGCGAGGACATCGACGTGAAGAAACTCCGCGACGAGGGCGCCGAGACGGCCGAGATCGCCGAGGGGATGGACGGCGTCTCTCCGCGATTCATCGGCGACGAGATCGCCGAGGCGATCATGGATTCGATGCACCGCGGCCGGAGCTTCCTCTCGCCGCTGACGACGTTCAACCACCTCGAACGAAATCTCGAAAATCACGGCTCGATACCCGAAGCGAACTTCGAGACGTATCATCGCTACATCGAACTGGTCCGAGAGGAGTACAAAGCGCGGGCTATCGAGGACGTTCGCCACGCGCTCGCGTACGATCTCGACGAGATCCAGCGACAGGGCGAAAAGTACATGGATCACGTCATGGCGTATATCGACGACGACACCGTCGAAGACGAGATCACGGGGCGCGACCAAGAGCCCGACGAGACGTTCCTCCGGGCCGTCGAGGAGAAACTCGACATCCCCTCGGACAGAAAGGACGACTTCCGTCAGGAGGTCGCAAACTGGGTCAGCCGTCGCGCTCGCGAGGGTGAGACGTTCGAACCGAGCGACAACGATCGGCTTCGCCGCGCCCTCGAACGGAAGCTGTGGGAGGACAAAAAGCACAACATCAACTTCTCGGCTCTGGTCTCCAGCGGCGACCTCGACGACGACGAGCGAAACGCCTGGATCGATGCGCTCGAAGAGCGCGGATACAGCACCGACGGGGCAAAGGAGGTGCTCGAGTTCGCCGGCGCGGAGGTCGCCAAATCCGAGATGGAAGACGAATGACTCCCGACGAGTACATCCAGCGCGCTGACGACGCGCTCAAAGAGACGTACGAACCGCCGATGACGCTCGAAGCGTACGTCGAGACGATCTTCGAGAACCCGATATCGGCGGCGCACGCTTCGAAGTACCTGCTGGCGGCGATCGAAGCGGCCGGAACCAGAACCGTCATCGAGGAGGGAGAACGGACCGAACGATACCGGTTCTTCGACGATCCGCACAACGACGGCGAACACGCGATCTTGGGAAACACGGAGGTGTTGAACGCCTTCGTCGACGACCTTCGATCGATCGCGGCCCGGCGGGGGAAAGAAGAGAAGATCCTGTGGCTCGACGGACCGACCGCGACCGGGAAATCCGAGCTCAAGCGCTGTCTGATAAACGGGCTCCGCGAGTTCTCGAAGACCGAAGCCGGCCGGCGGTACACGATCGAGTGGAACATCGCCGGGACCGACGGATCGCCCGGGTTGACCTACGGTGACGAGACGCCGCCGAACGAGGACGAGTGGTACGTCTCTCCCGTCCAGTCGCATCCGCTGTCGGTCTTTCCCGAGACGGTTCGGAGGTCGCTGCTCGATGAACTCAACGAGAGGCTCGACGACCACATCCCGATCGACCTCGAGGCGCAGCTGGATCCGTTCAGCCGCGAGGCGTACACCCACCTCGAAGAGCGCTATCGACGCCAGGGTACGGAGGAGCTGTTCTCTTCGATCAGCGACGACAGCCATCTCCGAGTGAAGAACTTCGTCGTCGACGTCGGGCAGGGGATCGGCGTGTTACACAGCGAAGACGACGGATCGACGAAGGAACGCCTCGTCGGTTCGTGGATGCCGGGAATGTTACAGCGACTCGATTCGCGGGGGCGAAAGAACCCGCAGGCGTTCAGCTACGACGGCGTTCTCTCGCAGGGCAACGGCCTGTTGACGATCGTCGAGGACGCGACCCAACACGCCGACCTGCTCCAGAAGCTGTTGAACGTCCCCGACGAGAGGACGGTCAAGCTCGACAAGGGGATCGCGATGGATATCGACACGCAGTTGATCGTCATCTCGAACCCGGATCTGGACGCACAGCTGAACAAACACGCGAGTATGGAAGGTGCCGATCCGCTGAAAGCGCTGAAACGACGCCTCGATAAGCACGAGTTCCGGTATCTGACGAACCTCTCGCTGGAAACCGAACTCCTCCGGCGCGAACTCACGAACGAGACGGAAATCTGGGAGACAGAAACCTACGAGGAGCTCGCGGAGAAGATCCGCGAGCCGATCTCGATTTCGGTCCGCGCTTCGGACGGCGTCGTCCGGGAGCGCGAACTCGCACCCCACGCGATCGAGGCGGCGGCGATGTACGCCGTCGGAACACGGCTCGACACCGAGACGCTCCCGCCGGGGATCGATCTCGTCGATAAGGCGCTCGTTTACGATCGCGGGTATCTCCGCGAGGGGGACGAGCGTCGCTATCGGGACGAGTTCGACTTCGGCGATCCGACCGAAGGAACGACCGGAATCCCGGTCACCTACACCCGCGACATCATCGCCGACCTGCTCTACGAGGAAACGGATCGTCACCATCCCGAGTTGAATGTCCAGGACGTCGTCATGCCGCGGGACGTGCTGAACGCGATGGTCGAGGGGCTCGACGGCGCTCCGGTGTTTTCCCCCGACGAACGAAGCGAGTACGAACACCGGCTCGTTCCGGTGAAAAACTACGTCTTCGACAGACAGGAAGCGGACGTGATCGACGCGATCATGCACGAAAAGCAAGTCGACGAGGAAACCGTCGAAGAGTACATAGAGCACGTGTACGCCTGGGTCGAGGGGGAGACGATCACGAACGATCGCGGCGAAGCCGTCCAGCCGGATCCGCTGAAGATGAAGGTGTTCGAAATCGAGCATCTCGGACGGTTCGACGAGGACAATTACGCGGGTTCGGAACCGGACGACGCCGTCTCGGCGTTCCGCGCCGATAAGGTCATCACGGCGATGAACCGTCACGCGTGGCGAAACCGAGACGACGAGTTCCGAGTTTCGGACATCGAACCCAGTGAGATCCCGGTTATCGAGACCGTTCTCGGGACCCACGACTGGGACGACGTCCGTCGGACCTACACGGATTTGGAACCGGCTCAGTGGGCGGATCCGCCTTCGGGGACCGAGACGGAAGCGATCAAAGCGCGTACGATCGAGAATCTCGCCGAGCTGTTCGGCTACTCGGAAGCCGCCGCGGAGTTGACTACCCGACACGTCATGGGACAGGTGAGTTACAGATGGGACAGACAGTGAGCGATCATGGGACTTAGAGACGACCTCGAACGGTACCGCGAAGTCGGCGAAGCCAAGCGACAGGACCTCGCGGAGTTCATCCAGTACGGCGATCTGGGACGCTCCCGTCCCGACGGGATCAAAATCCCGATCAAAATCGTCGATCTCCCGGAGTTCGTCTACGATCCGCGGGACATGGGCGGTGTCGGTCAAGGGCAGGGCGGAACGCCCGACGTCGGTGATCCCGTCGGGGAGCCACAGCCCCAGTCCGGAGACGGGGAGGATGACGGCGAAGACGGAGAACCGGGTGAGGAGGGCGGCGAACACGAGTACTACGAGATGGATCCCGAGGAGTTCGCGGCCGAACTCGACGAGGAGCTCGG
>CAYQWI010000034.1:0-10752 GCA_964421165.1 uncultured Natronomonas sp. | reverse complement strand
ACGATACCTCCTCGTACTGATCGTCGATCGCGTACGAGACCGCTCGCCAGCCCTCGTTGTGATAGATAACCGTCAGATGCGCGAGATCGTACGCCGTGGCCACCTGGACGGCGGCGAGTGGATTTCCGAGAACGAACGAACCGTCACCGATCAGTCCGACGACGGTGGAGTCCGGTCGTGCGAGTGACACTCCGAGGCTCGCTCCGAGACCCCAACCGAGGCCGCTCGAACAGTACGAGTAGTAGGTCCCCGGCTCCGATCGGAGACAGTGTTGCAACACCGAGACCGTGTTCGTCACGGTCTCATCGACGATGATCGCGTCGTCGTCAATGACCTCTCCCAGCGTGCTCGAAAGGAGATCGGGCGTGATTCGATCCACGTCGTCGGGGTCCGGAACCGAACGTCGACGCTCTTCGTGGAGTCGAGCACCGCACTCGCGGAATCGGTCGACCCGTGCCGACGCGTCCGCGGCATCGAACTCGGCGGTCAGATCGGCGAGCACCGATCGAGCATCGGCACGAACGCGAACGTCCGCGGGGAAATCGCACATGGGATACATCGGTTTCTCGGGATCCGTGTCGATGTGGACGACCGTCGCGTCCGGGCGCGGCTGGTTTCGCTTTGGAACCCACGGAACGTCGCAGTTTACGACCAGTATCAGATCGGCTTCGTCGAGATGGGGCTCCGCGGCGAATCCGTAGTGGAGCGGATGATCGCGGGGGAAGTTCAAATCGAACGCGGGCGCTTGCTCGACCACCGGAACGCCGACGGTCTCCGCGAACTCACACAACGTCGAGACGGCGGTCTCGTCGCGACCGGCGTAGCTCGTGATCAAAAGCGGATGCTCCGCCTCCCGGAGGTGATCAGCGAGGCTTCGACGCGTCCGTTCGTCGATCGTCGTCGTCGGGGATTCAGTCGACGGAAGCTCCCTCGCGTGCGGAGCCTTTTTACGGAGGATCTCCCGCGGGAGGGTCAGATACGTCGGACCGGGGGACCCGGCAGCGGCGATGTCCAGCCCGCGATCGACGGCGCGATCGACGTTTGCCCCCATCTCGAGTTCGTACTCCCACTTCGTGTACTCGCGGACGAGACCGTGTTGGTCCGCGACGTCTTGATACCAGTGGACGAAGATACTCCGTGAGCCGGGGATATCACCGTCGGTCGTCCGCGGCGTCCGCCCCGCTAGAACGAAAAGCGGGATCCGCGAACGGGACGCGTTGTGCATGCTCGCGACGAGATTCGCCGTTCCGACGTCGACGTGTACGAGGACGACGCCGGGCGTATTCGTCGCCTGTGCGTATCCGTGTGCGGCACTGGCCGCAATCATCTCGTGCGGACAGAGAATCGCCGTCGGCGAATCGCCCTCCGCGAACTGCTTGATGAGCGTCGGGTGGTCCGTTCCGAACGTGGAGAAGACGTACTCGACGCCTCGCTCACCGAGCCGTTCGATGAGCCGTTCGCCGACTTCTCGGGTGTCGGAACGGTTCATTCCACACACCTCGATGGAGTCACCCTCGACCGGGGATCCGCGAGGAGCGAGAGACGGTTACGGGTATTCGAAAACGCCTCGTGTGCGTCGGTGGCAAGAGGACTCCGCCTCATGGTTGTCATGAATAGGAATCACTAGCACATTAGAGTTGTTCACGGTTCCATCAGGTTTGAGCTATCCGCCAGAGAGAGACTATCACGGCGAATCGGACAGGCGCAGTTTTATGCGGATCTATGTGGACTGTGTAATTATGTCATCCTCCAAAGCCGGCCGAGAGCAGTGGTCGACGCGGATCGGGTTCATCCTCGCGGCGGTCGGAAGCGCCGTCGGACTCGGGAACATCTGGCGATTCCCGTTCGTGACCGGTGAGGGGGGCGGTGCGGGATTCTTGTTCATTTATTTATTGTTCGTCGCCCTCATCGGGCTTCCGGCGATTCTCATCGAGTTCGTCGTCGGGCGGAGAACCCGGCGAAATCCGGTCGGCGCCATGCGGGAGATCGGACAGGGCGTCTGGAGATACGCCGGCTGGATATTCGTCGTGACGACGTTCGTGATCATGTCGTATTACAGCGTGATCGCGGGTTGGACGATCCGGTATACGATCATCGGATTGCAGGACGGCTACGCCGACGATCCGGCGGTGGCCGGCGAGCAGTTCGCCGCGCTGGCGCAGGGAGCTGAAGCGATGGCGTTTCACGCGCTGTTTTTGCTCGTCATCGTCGTCATCGTCGGGTTGGGCATCCGCCGCGGCATCGAGTTGGCGGTGAAGATTATGGTCCCGGCGATCATCGCGATCGTCGTCGGGCTCGCGCTGTGGGCGTCGAGACTCGACGGCGCGAGCGCAGCGTACAGCTACTACCTCTCCCCGGATTTCGGCGCGCTCGCAGCAGAGTGGACGACGATCCTCCCCTCTGCGGCCGGACAGGCGTTCTTCACGCTCTCGTTGGGCTTCGGTATCATGATAACCTATGCCTCCTACCTGGGGGAGGACAGAAACCTCGCCGAGGACGGTGCCGTTATCATCGGCTTCGACACCGCGATCGCAGTCCTCGTCGGTCTGGTCGTCTTTCCGATCCTCTTTACAGCGGGGATCGATCCGGGCGAACCGGGCGTCGGCGCGATATTCATCACGCTCGCTGCCGCGTTCGGCGAACTCACGGCGGGCGGGCTGATCGGTGCGATCTTTTTCGGAACCGTCGTCATCGCCGCGCTTTCGAGTGCTATCAGCCTGACGGAGGTCGTGGTCTCGTACGCGATCGACGAGCACGGAGCCCAGCGATTTCGGGCGACAGTGTTCGTCTGTGGCGCGCTCTTCGTTCTCGGACTCGCACCCGCCTACGACATCGTGTTGCTCGAGTTGTACGACGGCTTCGCCGACGGCGTGTTGTTGATCCTCGGCGGACTGTTGCTCACCGCGTACGTCTCGTGGCGGTGGTCCGAGGAGGCGATCGAAGAGTTGAGCCTCGGAATCGGCCGGCTCGGCGATCTCGGCATCTACTGGATCTGGCTGGCCCGGGGACCGGTCCTCGTCGTGCTGTTCGTCTCGCTCGTGCTCGGAATCGTCGACTATGTGGGCTTCCTCGAAGAGACGTTCCTGCCGTGGCTTCTGGGCTAGAGTTCTTCGAGTGAGTAGTACACACCACCGAGAATCGCTCCGTAGACGATGTGTCCGACGGCGCTCATCGGATTAACGTCCGGGACCGGCGGGTTCATGGGTCCCATCGCGCCGACCCACGCGGGCATCACGAAGGTCGCGAGAACGATCCAGACGACGAGTCCGTAGGCGATTCCGGCACCGACCTGTTTTTGTCCGGAGGCTCCGGCGAGCCCGGTCACACCGACGATCGCAGCGAAGATAACGCCGAGGACCGCCGCGTGGGCCATGTGGATCACCCAGCCGATAGCTCCAGCAGGACCTTCGATCCCGTACATCACGGGGATCGCCATCTCCATGATGTTCGTCATCATCACCGTCATCATCGAACCGAAGACGAGACCGCCGGCGAGTCCACCGATCACGCCGGCCTTCCAGTTTCCGGGAGTCGTTTCCGTCGCGGTCGATGAGGCAGTTTCGGTCTGTGTTGACATACGCAAAGACAGTGGGTGGACGTACCAAAGAGGATAGCCCGATCGTGCTACCAATCTGCATACTACCGGTAGGTATTTATATGATATCGAGGGATTCCGGGGGATCGGGGTCGCGCTTACCGAGACGGGAGTTCTGAACGCCGTACTGCTCCCGTGATCAGATACACGAGCGGCGTATCGAGAACCGCGATGAGGAGCTTGAGGAGGTACTGACCGACCATCAGCGAGACCACGACGGCACCCGGCAGTTGCGGACCGATTCCGAACATCGTCGGGATCGCCCAGAAGGCGATGCCGACGAAGATGATCGTATCGATCAGCTGGCTCGTTCCGGTCGAAACGATGTTGCGAAGCCACAGATGGTCGCCGTCGGTGAACTCGCCGATCGCGTGGAAGACGACCACGTCGTAGTTTTGACTGACGACGTAGGCGAGCAAGCTGCCGGCGACGATGTTCGTGGACGCGCCGAGCACCATCTCGAACGCCGCCGGGTCGATACTCGACGGGGCCGCGGGTGCGACGATCGTACTCCAGACCAGCGCCAACACGAGGAAGTTCATCGCGAAGGCGGCGTTGACGAGCACCTGTGCGGCCCGTTTGCCGTAAATTTCGGTGTAACAGTCCGACGCGAGGAAGGTGATCGCGTACGCGAGCGCCGCGCCGGGCAGCGCCAGTTCCGCGCCGGCGAGCGGAAGCGCGAACGGCAACTGGAATTCGAGCACTTTCGCCGCCGTTAGCTGAGCGGTCACGAGCGAGGCGACGAACACGGCCGCCAACACGACGGCGGCCGCGGGCGGTGCGGCCTGTGTCCGGGCCGCGGTCGCCTCACTCATCGTCCTCCGTGAGCCGGTCGTGTCTGGCGTCGATTTCGTCGAGGACGTCGAGCGTTTTTCGGATCGACGCCCTGACCGCGTCGCTTCTGTTGACGAACTTGCCGTCGTCGCCGACGTGTTCGTCGAGATCGTCGAGCAGTTCCTGTGGGATTTCTACGCTTATTTTGGGCATGGGTATCGAGCTATCAGAGTGGCGAGATCTCCGACCGATCTACAGTCGGCTATGCAGCCACACGTATATTCCCACAGTATTCCCAGGGTCATATTTAACCCATCGAAGTGGGGCGGCACGGACGGATAGCGATCCCCCACAGAGAGGTGTCAGTAGAATATAGTAGCCACTGCAAGTCAATACACATCTGATCGAATGACAGCTCTGCGATCAGTATGGACATAGTTCCAGTTGTTACTATACCGTTCGAATCGTTCAGACGCTCAATCGGGTCGCTCGCCCGTCCACTCGGTTTGACCATAGGGCGGACACGGCTCGTAGCCGGCATCCGCCTGTCCGGGATTGCCCGACTCGCAGGTCCCTTCGTCCGGGATCTGGTCGGCGTGAGGACCGTCGTACTCGAGGATGTATAACCCGCTGTGAACGTCCGCGTAAATGACGTATCCGTCGTGGATAACCGGATAGCTGAACGCCATCATGAACGGCCGGGTCGGCGAGGGGCGCCCGATGCGTTCGCCGTCATCGTCCCGGAGGCTCGAGCCGACCATTCCGTAGGAAGTCCACCGGACCTCCTCGACGGGGTGGTTGAAGTAGTAGCCGGCCTCGATCGGTGAGAAAGGGTTCGAGATGTCGATGGCTCGGAGCCCAGCACCGTAGTACGTGACGAAGGCGAGGTCGGGAAACACCGTCGCGTAGTGGGGGCTGAACCACGCGGGGAGTTCGGACGTATCCTCCGCCCAACCGTCTTGGGTGCAGTGTTCCAGTTGCTGTTCGGGAAGACCGAAGACGCCGGCGATCTGCGGATGGAGATCGCCCCGCATCGCCTCGCGCTCCTCTTCGCGACTGGGATGGTGTTCGTGTTCATCCTCGCCGATGTAAACCAATCGGGTGAACGCGCCGGGACAGCCGCCGCGAACGAGTTCTTCGGCGTCGCTGTCCCACCGTGGCCCGGTCGATTCGGCCGTTACGAGCAGATACGGCCGACCGGGGACTTTGAGCGTGGAATGGTGACTCTCGCTCGTAAACGGCGGATCGGTGTCAAGGCGGTCTTCGGGGTTCGGGTTCAACAGGGTGAGACAGTGCTCTTCGCCCGGCGTGTCTTCCGGTGGCGAGGGGTCACAATCTCCGCCTTCTCGGAGAGATTCCATCAGGTTGGAACTATCAAGCAAGAATGTACCGGCATCCCACTGTGGAACGTACATCCGCTGGCCATCGGTCGATAACGTCGCTTCGTGGGTGTACTCGCTGATACCGGTTTGGTCCTCGTAGCTCCACTCTGCGACGATCGTCGGGTCGCACTCCGCCGAATCGGGACAGCCCGTCAGATCGAACACGATAATCGTCGGCTCGTCCCAGTTCGACTGAACGGCTAACAGACGATCGGCGTCTTCCGGGTCGCGCCACAGTGAAGTCGCGTGGATGTGGAGATCGCCGGCGTCGTGCCGTGCGACGAGGTGCGGTTCGCGGGGGTCGGAGACATCGTAGACGCTCAGCCCACGTGCTGGATCACCTTCCGGCGTATCGAACTCCTCCCCGAGCGGGCTGCGGTGATCTAAGACCAGAACGTCTCCGCTCACTTCGATGCCCTCGATGCCGTTGCCGACACCCGGAATGGCGTCGGGGATCGGGCCGATGACCTCCGGGTCCGCGGGATCGCTTATATCGACGATCAGCGGCGGCTGGTGGCCGATCAACGAGCCGACGTAGACGACGTCACCGGCGATCGCGATATCGCCGTTCGATCCTCTCGGTATGTCGAGCACCTGGTGAACGTACTGGTTGTGATCGTACAACGGGTCGTGTCCGATCAGTTCGAAGTTCTCACCGATACCGCCCTCCGGAATTTCGTCTACGGATGGCGTCGGAGTCGCCGCGGACGCGATAGGTTCATCCGTCGGTACGGGATCATCCGTCGGTACAGGAGTATCCTGACTCGCGGTGAGTTCACCGCCGAAGCAGCCGGAGACCGAGACCGCCCCCGTGGTGCCGAGCGCTTGAAGGAGCTTTCGCCGCGATATGTTCACATCAACTCTTAAACGGCCTACACGGTTTTGTTTGTCACATTCTTACATCCGAGGACACGAACGTAACGTCAGCATATTCGGGTCCGCTCTGTAAGCCGGGCGTCGAAAGCGCGTTCATGGTAAACGGCGTGCTCGCGCGATACATCGAGCACTATGTAGTGCTTACCGGGGAGTAGTTCGGGGTTTCGGTGGCGTTAGAAGAACGCCGCCAGTCGGTCGGCGGCCTCCTCGATGCGAGGCGTCATCAGTGCGAACCGGAGCCAGTCGGTTCGAGAATCGCCGAAGCCATCGCCCGGCATACAGGCGACGCCGGCCTCGTCGATCAGCCGTTTCACGTTTTCCGTGGATCCCTGATAGCCGTCGAAGCGGGCCATAATGTAGAAGCCGCCGTCCGGAGAGGTGTGCTCGGCACCCATCGCGTCGAGCGCTTCGGTGAACGTCTCGAAACGCTCTGCGAGCAACTCTCGGCTCTGCTCGTGATACTCCGGAGCCGTCGATCGAAGCGCGTACAGGACGGCGTGCTGAGACGGTCGGACGCCGGCGGTGAGCGTGAGCATGTGGCGATCCCGGGCGGCGTCGGCGAGTGCGGCTGACGGGAAGACGCCGTAGCCGACTCGAAAGCCAGTGACGGCGAGCGTTTTCGAGAAAGATTTTGTGACGACGACGTGGTCGGAATCGTATTCGAGGGCGCTGGTGAACCGACCCGAGAAGTCGAAGTGATCGTACGCTTCGTCGCTAAGGAGAAGCGCGTCGTACTCCTCGACGATGTCGACGAGTTCCGACATCGTACTCTCGCCGTACACCGCGCCTGTCGGATTGTTCGGCGAATTTACCACCACGAGAGCCGTCTCGTCGGTCATCCGCTCTCGGACCGCGTCGGGGTCGAGCCGCCCGTCGACTTCGGCCCGAACGTAGCGATCCGTCCCGCCGAGCATCTGGATCTTCCCCGGATAATAGGGGTACACCGGATCAGTCAGGAGGGCGTCGGTTCCCGGCCAGCGCTCGATTCCGAGCGCCATCGCGAGGTAGTTCGCTTCGCCGCCGCCGACCGTGATGACGATCCGATCCGTTGAAACGCCGTGCTCTTTGGCCACCGTCTCACGAAGCTCGAGGAGCCCTTCAGTCGGCGGGTACTGGAACTCGTCGCCGCCCAGATCCGCGTACTCGTGGAGTCCCTCGCTGACTCCCGGCGGGGATCCCCAATCGGGGTTCCCGCTCACCATGTCGATAACGTCGTGATCTGCGTTCGCCGTGTAGTCCATCAGATCGAAGAACTCCGGCGCGTTGTAGTCCATAGTTGGGGCTCGTCGGGGGTGATTGTCCTTCTTTCGCATCGAAGCGGTGGCTACACGCGAACGCAGGGCAGATGGTGCAGAGCAGGTGCACAGGAAACTGTGCGGAACAGTTTCACGAAGAGCGGTACGGAACATTTTATTCGGGACCGCTCGTCGCCACTCGTATGGGGAATTCGGGATTGTACGAACGGCTCGGGAGACGGGATGGAATCAGAGCAGTCGTCGACGATTTTTATGATCGGCTCGTCGCCGATCCGGACCTCGGTCCGTTCTTCGAGGACGCAGACGTAGAAAAGCTGCGCCGGACCCAGGCCGATTTCCTCTGTGAAGCCGCCGGGGGGCCGGAGACGTACGATGCGACCCCGGTCAGGGAAGCCCACCTTCACGTTCCGTTCGAGCCGGCCCACATCGAGCGAGCGGTCGAACTCTTATATGAGAGTCTGGCCGAATTCGACGTCCCGGACGAGGACGCCGAGAAAGTCGTCCAAGCGGTGGCCGCATACACCGACGATCTGCTCGCCCGACCGGACGACGACGATTCGAGTCGGTGACTGCCGGACGAAAACGCACGACCGAGACGGCGATTACTGAACGAGGAAGTACACCTGTTTCCGCGCGTCTCGGAAGGAGTATCTCGAATCGATGAGGTTCTCCTCTTCGAGCCGGTTGAGCGCGTAGCGGACCGTCCGGTCGGGGAGGAGCGATTCCTCGGCGAGTTGTCCCTGCGAGAGCGGCGGCGTGTCGTCGAGAACTTTGGCGACGAGCTTCGCGCTCGGAGGGAGCTCTTTGAGCGTCTCTCTGAACTCCGGGTCCGCGAGTGGCGATTCGGCGTGGCGTGAGCGTTCCTCCGTGATAGTGCTCATATCCGTACACAATTGAAACGGACTGGTAAAAGTTCGCTATATGTGTGACAATACAATACGAATAATTAAATAGATATAAGGAACCCTTATATTGAAATGGTTCCAACGAATCCGTGACGGAACGCCGGAGCCGAAAATCGATCCGGGAATCGAAGCGAGAGCCCGATCTAACGTATCCAGCATCCTTTTAAGGCCGGGGAAGGTCGATTGAAGTAGTGTGAAGGGACAGGAGTGGTACCAAGAAAACGATATCGCGGAGGAGTACGACGACAAACGCTTCACCGGTGGAGGGCGCTTCATCGACCGCCGCGAGAAAGAAGCCGTGCTAAACGCGTTGGGTCCAGTAGAGGATAAACGAATTCTCGAGGTCGCCTGCGGGACCGGCCGGTTCACCGTCATGCTCGCGGACCGCGGAGCCGATATCGTCGGGATGGACATCTCCGAAGCGATGCTCGAACAGGGGCGAAGCAAGGCGCAGACGGGCGGCCTCACCGAGGAGTTGTCGTTCATGCAGGGCGACGCCGGGCGACTTCCGTTTCCGGACGATCACTTCGACTCCGTGTTCGCGATGCGGTTTTTCCATCTCGCCCCCGATCCGGAAGGCTTCATGAGCGAGATGCGCCGAGTCAGCAAAGAACAGGTGTTTTTCGACACGTTCAACCGATACTCGGCCCGGTCGATGTACAACTGGGCGCTCCCGATGGGATCGCGGCTGTATTCGAAACGGGAAGCGAAAGAACTCATCGTCGGTGCGGGTCTCGAACTCGCGGACGTATCGCACGATTTCATCCTTCCATACGGCTTTTATCGAGCGATTCCGAAAGGGGTCGCACGCCCGTTTCGGGCGGCGGATACGGCGCTCGGACGAACTAAACTCGGTACCCGAATCGGTTCGGTCTCGTATTGGAACGCCGAGATTTCGGAGTAGGCGGGCGACAGGCACGGAACTTTTGGTGATCGGACACGCTACCTTCAGTATGGATGTCTCGGTGGTGGTCCCGACGTTGAACGACCGCGACGAACTTTTGCGGTGTCTCGACGCGCTCGCGGCCGAAACCCCCTACGAACTCATCGTCGTCAACGGGCCCTCTACCGACGGGACCAGCGGGATGGTCCGAGAGCACGACGCCGTCGACGTGCTCGTCGAGATCGACGACCGGAACGTCAACGTCGCGCGAAACGCCGGACTCGATCGAATCCGAGGCGACGCCGTCGGGTTCGTGGATCCGACGATGACGGTCGAGTCGGGGTGGCTCGAAGCGATCGTTGAGTCGTTATCCGAGACAGACGCCGTGACTGGGCCGACACACGAGCGTCTCGAAACCGGTGTCGCAACAGATACCGTCGAGTCGCGGAAGATATGCGGACGCTTCGTGACGTATTTTAACGGCGGAAACGTCGCGTTCACCCGTGAGTCGGTGATGGCGATCGACGGATTCGACGAGTATCTCGACACCGGCGGCGCTCGCGATGCCGCACATCGGATCGCCGGGTTGGATTATGAGGTCACGTGGTCTGCGGATATGTGCGTCTCGCGGGAGACGGCCGCCGACGGTGGAACATCGGAACGAGACTGGAGGAGTCGCTATCGCTCGCTGTCGTATCGGTTGGCGAAAAACTACGGACTGCATCCGACAGTGCCGTTTCGGACGCTCAGACACGCTATCGACGACGCGACCGAAGCGCTTCGGGAAGTCGCTCGCGGCGACGCAAAACCGACAGCGTGGTTCGGGAACGGTCGTGACGTCGTGTTGGGCGCTATAAGAGGTCACAGCGACGGGCTGTACGCCCGCTACACCGACCGGACGCCGCGACGAAACCCGCGGGGACTGTCCGCGCGAACAGACCGAGCGGTCACCGTTCACGACCGCCGATAAACCCCCCGACAGCTAACCGACAGGCGCGCCCCCGTATCCCGAACTGTTGCGGAACGTTTATATAGAACCGCTGACGACATATCAGTGAACATGTCACAGCAGATGCGCCAG
>CAYQWI010000033.1:0-10856 GCA_964421165.1 uncultured Natronomonas sp. | reverse complement strand
CTGTCCGAGTTGCGGCTACACGACTGATCGAGATTATAATGCCGCGTTGAACGTCCGGAAGCGCGGGTTGCAGAAGCTAGGAGTGGTTCACTCCGAAGACACGCCTGTGAAGACTGCGACCGCTACGGAGCCAGAGGAATCGGCCTCTGTCTCTGCAAGTCGCGTCGTTGAAACAGGAAGCCCCTGCCTCAAGGAAGCAACGCAAAGCGTTGCTGAGTAGGCAGGGGTAGTTCACTTTGAGCCGATCTGATGAATGAACCGCTGATTGACGAAGACTCTTTTCTGATTCCTGAAACGCAGCGAGAGAAATTATAAACCGAAATCTAGCAGTAGAGAGCCTGTGAAGACGCCTTCACCATCTCACTTCCTTATTAACACTTATGCTGGACGCGAGCCTGATTTTAGCTATGCTACACAGTGTGGGTCCACTGTTGACGGTCGACCTCTCGGCCGCCGAGACTGCCGAGACGAACATCGACGAGATCTACGAGCAGTATCTCGGCGGTCGCGGCGTCGGGACGAAACTCGTTCACGACCGGGTTCCGTTCGACGCCGATCCGCTGGGTCCCGAAAATCGTCTCGTGTTCAACACGGGGCCGATGCAGGTCTCGAACATGAGCTTCACCGGGCGGATGAACTGTACCGGCGTCTCGCCGCTGACCGACGGCCTGGTCTCTTCGAACGCCGGCGGATTCATGTCTCGAAACTTCGCCGATACTGGCTACGGCGCGATCGAACTGACCGGCGTCGCCGACGAACTCACGATCGTTCACGTCCGCGACGACGGCGTCGAGTTCGAGACAGTCCCGGACCTCGCGGGGGCGACCGTCCCCGAGACGGTCGAGTACCTCGAATCCGAGCACGGGGTCGACAGCGACCAGACGGCCGTTATCGGCCCGGCCGGCGAGAACGAGGTCCGGTTCGCCTCGATTATGACGACCGAGGAGCGCGCGTTTGGTCGCGGCGGGCTGGGTGCCGTCATGGGTTCGAAGAACGTCAAAGCGATCACCGTCGAGGGGGACTCCCGTCCCGAGATCGAGATTCCCGCCACGCAGATGGAGATCCACCGCGAGGCGGCGACGGACGACCACATCATGAAAGAGCAGGGGACCGTCGCGGTGATGGATCTCGCGAACGAGATGGACGGCCTTCCGTCCTACTATTTCTCCGAGCAGCATTTCGACGGTGCCGATGGGATCAACGGTTCCGCAGTCGCGGAGAAAAAGTACAAGAAAGGGACCTGCTCAGCGTGTGCGTTCGCCTGCAAGCTGCCGACCAGAGACGAGGAGAGCGGCGTCGAGACGGAGGGGCCGGAGTTCGAGGTCGCGATGGCGTTCGGCTCCAACAGCGGCGTCGACGACATCGTCGAGGTGATGAAATCCAACGAACTGTGCGACCGATACGGTCTCGACGCCATCTCGGCGGGCAACACGGTCGCGGCGTATCTCGCGAGCGAAGACGAGTTCGGTAACACCGAACTCATCCACGAACTCGTCGAGAAGACCGCGCTTCGCGAGGGGGTCGGCGATACGCTCGCAGAGGGAATCGACCGCGTTCACGATGAACTGGGCGTCGAAAACTGGTCCGTCAAGGGGATGGACTTCGCCGCCCACGAGGGGCGCGTCCTCCACGGACAGGGTCTCTCGTATGCGGTTTCGAACCGCGGTGCCGACCACATGTACGCGACGTTTTACTCCGTCGAGTACCCGCTGGTTCCCGAGGAGGAGGCGCTCGACCCACACGGCGCGACCGGCAAGGCCGACCGACTCATCGAACGCGAGAACTTGATGGCGCTCTGTGACAGCGGCGTCGTCTGTAAGTTCTCCCGCGATTACATGTCCCCCGAGCGCTTCGAGGCGCTGTTCGGCGCTGACTTCGAGGAGCTGCTCGCGGTCGGTGGTCGGACCGTCACGCTCGAACGACACTTCAACAACCAGCGCGGCTTCGACGACTCGGACGATCGGCTGCCGTACGACGTCCCCGGTCTGCAGGAGGGTATCGAAGAGTACTACGACGCCCGGGGCTGGGAGCGCGGCGTCGTTCCAGAGGACGCTCTCCCCGAAGACACAACTTCAACGACCGCCTGAGACGGCTTTCGGAACGATCTGGTAGCCGCCGTCGGCGCGGAACTTCCTTCCGGTGGGGCGATCGCCTCGTCCTGGAAGCCGTAGGGCCCTCGTTGAACGGTTCCGAAACCATCGGGTACGCTCGCGGTGATCTACAGGTCCTCGGGCTGTGTTCCGACCCCCTCCGGCCACCCCGTCGGCTGTTCTGCGGTCGGCTCGGCGTACTCGCGCTTCAATACCATCGGCGTCCGCGTCAGCGAGAGCACCTTCTCGTCGTTTTCGTTGTACGCTCGGAGTTCGGTGGTCACGAGACCGACGTGGTCTCTGGACTCGCTCTCGCGCTTTTCGAGCACCTCGCTCTCGGCGAAGATCGTATCGCCGTGATACACCGGCCCGTGGTGGCGAACATCGTCGTAACCGAGGTTCGCGGTCGCGTTCTGACTGATGTCGACGACGCTCATCCCGACCGCCAGCGCGATGACGAAGGTTCCGTTGACGAGTCGTTCGCCGAACTCCGTCTCTGCGGCGTACGGCTCGTTGAAATGCATCGCGTTGACGTTCATCGTCGCGTTCGTAAACCAGACGTTGTCCGTTTCGGTGACGGTCCGCCCGTACGGGTGTTTATAAACGTCTCCCACTTCGAAATCCTCGTAGTACCGTCCTTCCCAGCCGCCGACAATTCGACGCTCTCCGTTTTCGTCTGCCATACGAAACGGGACACTCGATATCGTTCTAAACGTTTCGTGCTCCACCGGAACGTTTTTTCTCGATACGGCGAGTGTTCACGTATGACGACGTTCGACGTTTCCGATGGCGTATTCGGGATCGACGTGGGGCTTTTCGGTCCGGGATTCACCTCGGTGTATCTCTTCGACGACGAGGAACCGACGCTCGTCGACGCCGGCGCGGCGTCCTGCGCTGATACCATCGCCGAGGGACTCACGGAGTGTGGCGTCGCTCCCAACGATCTCGAACACATCGTTCTCTCTCACATCCACGCCGATCATTCGGGGGCGACGAGCGCGCTGCTCGAACACGCTCCGGAGGCGAACGTCTACATCCACGAGATGACCGCCCCGCACCTGACCGATCCGACCGATCTCATCGAAAGCAGCAGACGCGCGATGGGCGATCACTTCGACGAGATGGGCGTTCAGGGGCCGGTTCCCGAACGAAACGTCGTCCCGGTCTCCGATTCCGGAACGACGCTCGATATCGGGGAACACAGCCTCGAACTCGTCTACGCGCCCGGACACTCGCCCGATCACTTCGCCGTCTGGAACCCGGAACGGCGACTCCTGTTCGCCGCCGAGTGTCTCGGACTCTACTTCGAACGCGCGGATAGATGGTTCCCGCCGTCGACGCTTCCGAACTTCGATATCGAGGATATAGAACGCGCGATCGACCGACTCCGAAGACTCGACCCCGACCGGATCGTGTTCCCCCATTTCGGAGTTTGGCCGGACACGCCTGAACGCGCCTTCGAACTGGCCGAGACGGAGCTACACCGCTTCGAGGTCCGCATCCTCGAACTGTACGAGGAGACGAACTCGGTCGGTGAGACGATCGACGCGGTCACGGCGGAACTGCTCGATATGTCACCGCCGTACGACGGGCGGATCGAGTCGTTTCACGCGGAACTCACCACCAAAGGCTACCTCAAGTACCACGGGATAGAGATTTGATCGGCTTACTCGAAAGAAATAGAGGTTGGATCGGCTTACCCGAACGAAAGGGTTGATTGATCTACAGAGAAAGCAAGGCGAGTGCCTCGGGGCTTGAACCCGAGGCGGTTCACTCGGAGTTGATCACCTATTCGAAACGGAATTCCGCCCGGATCGAGTTTCCCCTAGAACGGGGCTTCGGGACCTTCGTCGTCGTTGTCGTCGCCGCCGTCGCCGGGGAAGGAAGGCGACGTCTGTCCACCCATCATTCCCTCGCTGCCGCCGTCCATACCCGTGTCGGCGTGGACGGTGTTGATCTCGGGGATCTCTTGGGTCATGCGGCTCTTGATCGCCTGAATCGTCATCGGCGAGATCCCACAGCCGGAGCAAGCGCCGCCGAGCATCACCGTTACCTCGCCCTTCTCACGGTCGAGATGCTGGATCGCGGCGCTGCCGCCGTGCATCTGGATCTGTGGGAAATTCCGGCGGAGGAAGTTACTGATTCGCTCGCGGAGTTCGTCGTCGCTGTCGGCGGTTTCGGTGCTCATAGATCGGCGTACGGGGCGCAGCCGTATGAAGATTTGCCTCTCCCCTAGCGATCGCTCTTTTAGTTAGTCATTGTTCGCCTCACGCTCCGAACGCGGCGTCTGCAGTCGTTTTGCGACGAGCGTGAACGCGCCCAAAACGACGAGATACAGCTGCCAGCCGCCGACGGCGATCGGGAACCGTCTGTCGATCGGGCCGGGATCGGGAGACGGTTGGGCGGGGTTGGAGACGTGGGTTTCGGCTCTCGTTCCACCCTGTCCCGCGTCGACGATCCCGCGTCCGGTTTCGGGGTCTTCGGCGATCTCGACGAACGTCTGGACGAATCCGTCGGTGGTCGAAAGGTACACTTCGCCGTCGAGGTGGTAAAACTGGTCGACGAACGGCCAAAAGAAGTTGATTCCCGAAAGATGTGCCCAATCTAACGCGAGATGTGCGAAGGTGTGGACGAACAGCCCG
The DNA here is from genome assembly GCA_964421165.1 of uncultured Natronomonas sp. GTDB lineage: Archaea > Halobacteriota > Halobacteria > Halobacteriales > Haloarculaceae > Natronomonas. The sequence continues at coordinate 6,124 of CAYQWI010000033.1, read as the reverse complement.
ACCCACGCGATCCGGACGCCGCGGGCCCCCCACCGATCGCGGATCCACGAGCCATCGCGGGTCGTCTCCCAGAACAACACCGCAGCGAGAACTGCCGTCCCGGCCATCGTGTGCAACACGGTTCGGTGGGCCCCGTCCATCACCCAGCCGAACGCCGTGTCGAGTTCGGGGAACAGAACGATGAGGGCGATAATAAACAGTGCTCGCCGGTCGTAAAAACGCCCGAGCAAACCGACCGCGATTGCCAGCGCGAGGGCGACGTGGACGACGGAAGACGGCATCAACGATCCTCCGCGCGACGGTCCGCGCGTTCGACGAGATACTTCGCCGGAACGGCGGCGAGCGCCGTCACGACGAGTACGGCCTGATAACCCGATTCGACGAGCCGTATCCGACGCTCCCCGTCCGTCGGCTCGGTCCACGCTTCGACGGTATGCGTTTCTGTCGTTCCGGGCGAGACGAGTCCCAGCCAACCCTCACCAATCGTGAGATACGTCTGGACCACGCCGTCCTGCGTCGAGAGGACGAACCGTCCGACGACGGCGAAGTATCGATCGGAGAGCGGATACAGGAACGCGACGCTCTCGGCGCTGAACACGTCGAACCCGATCCCGGCGACGGCGTACGCCGCGATGGCGACCCACGCGACCCGGATCCCATACCAGCCGTACCGCCGGCGTAGCCACGATTCCTCGCGAATCTGTGTGTCGTAATACAGTACCGCTCCCGCACCGATCGGGATGAACACCGAGTGAAAGACGGCGTTCGGCGCGCCGATATCGACGAGCGCGAAGGCGGCGTCGAGATCCGGCGCGGCGGCGGCCAGGGCGACGATCGCGATCGAACGCCGATCGAACGCCGCACCCAACAGCGCGACCCCGATGAGGATCCCGACGGCGACGTTGACGAGCGTCGGCGGCATACGAGTGCGTACGCGTCCGAGCCTATAAACTCGCTGGAGAGCGGTCTCGATGTCGGAACGCTGCGCTGTCGACGGGAGGGCACGCTTATATCGCCGGACCTCAGACGTTGCGGTATGCGCGAACCGCGTGCGGAACTCGCCGAACACATCGCCGGCGAAGTCGCGTTGTCGGACGACCCCGGCGCGACGCTCCGAAAGTGGCGCGAGGAGTTCGACGTGGCACAGACGACGCTGGCCGATCGCCTCGACGTTTCGGCCTCGGTCGTTTCCGATTACGAGAGCGGACGACGGGAAAACCCCGGGATACAGGTCGTCCGTCGCGTCGTCGAGGGACTGCTTGATATCGATGAACGCCGCGGCGGCGATCGCGTCCGCCAGCACGCGCGCGTCCTGTCGGCCGGCTTCGACGGCGACGTGGTCTACGATCTCCGAGAGTACCCGGCCACAGTACCGATCTCGCGGTTTTACGGGTCTATCGGGGCCGAATCGGTCGTCGACGGGAGCGCCGACACGATCGCCGGCCACACCGTTATCAACAGCGTCGAGGCGATCAAACGCCTCTCCAGCGAGGAGTTCTACCGGCTGTACGGCCAGTCGACGAACCGGGCGCTCGTCTTCACCGGCGTGACTCGGGGTGAATCCCCGCTCGTCGCCTTGCGGGTCGTGACGCCGACGCCATCGGCGGTCGTTTTGCACGGCCTCGATCGCGACGAACTCTGGGAGCACGCCCCGGCGTTGGCCCGCGCGGACGGCGTTTCACTGGCGACAACGACGGAGCCGCTCGATTCGCTTCTCGATTTGCTCCGGGAGTTCCCCTGATACGGATCGGTGTACCGATGGCCGATACCGGACTACAAGGGTCCGTATGAGACACAGAATTAACCACGTCGCGATCCTATTCGGCGTATGGACGCGAAAACCGTCGGGGGAACGGTGGTCCCTTCGATCGGACTCGGGACGTGGCGACTGACCGGCAAAACGTGTCGACAGTCGGTGCTGGCCGCCCTCGAGCTCGGCTACCGACACGTCGACACCGCCCAGGGGTACGGCAACGAACGGCAGGTGGGCGAGGCGATCCGGGACAGCGACGTCGACCGCGAGGACGTGTTCGTGACGACGAAACTCACGCGTGGGAATCGCCGCCATGACGACGTCCACCGATCGGTCGAGGAAAGCCTGATCAAACTCGATACCGAGTATCTCGATCTCCTGTTGATACACTGGCCGGATCTCCGGGTTCCGGTTCGGGAGACGCTCGGGGCGATGGATGAACTCGTCGACGCCGGAACGGTCAGAAACATCGGTGTTTCGAACTTCGATCTCGACCGATTTCACCGCGCCAGAGAGCTCTCCGAGCACGATCTCCTCACGAATCAGGTTCAGTACAACCCGTACTGGTCACAGACCGAGCTGCTCGATTACTGCCGGATTCACGACGTGCTTTTGACCGCGTACTCGCCGCTGGCCCACGGCGGCGTGCTCGGCGATCCGGTCCTCGAAGAGATCGGCCGTCGGTACGAGAAGACGCCCGCACAGGTCGCGCTTCGATGGCTCGTCCAGCAACCCAACGTCGCCGCGGTTCCGAAAGCGACGAGTCGGGAGCACCTAACCGAGAACTTCGACGTGTTCGATTTCGAGCTGACTAGCGAGGAGATGGAACGGATCCAACAGCCGTCCAAATCGAAGGCGCTCTCAGGGTTTCTGCAGGATCGATTCCGGAGCTTCAGCTGTCGATCGAGGGAGTGAGCGGGGGGATACGAACCGAAAATCGATTACTCGTCGAGGAGGACGGCGTTGACCTGTCCGTCCTGTCCGGGACGGGACGTGACGCGCGCACGTCCCAGATCGGTTTCGACGATCGCGCCTTTTGTGATGATGTTTCGGCGGACGTAGTTCGGGTTCGAGGCGTTCTCGACGACGTCCTCGATGGTGGCGTTCTCGACACCGTCGTCGGTCGCGACGCTCGCGACGTTCGTCCCAACGGCGCGTACTTTGGTGTTCCCGCCGTGCGTTTCGACGACTTTGAGTTTGTGCTCGCCGACCTGCGTTTCGGTCGGTGCCGAGCCGAGTTCGTGTTTGCGCTTTTTACGAGTAGCGCGGCGTCGCCCACCCGTTCGCTTCTTCGTGGATCGAGCGTGGTTCATACGGGTAGGTGTTCGGGCGCGTACTTGAATGACTCGGGTTGGAGTCGTCCGCGAGCGTCCTGCAGCTATTGATCGCGATGTCTCCGTAACGCCTCAGCCATCGAGAGTTCGCCGAGCGCCACTTTCCGGGCGAGGTCGCCGTCGATGGTCCGACCGTCCTCGCTTTCTTCCCGCGAACGGCTCTGGACCCGCTTTATTTCTCCGCTCGTCGGCTCGATCTCTCGAGACTCGATCCGCTCGCCCTTCGAGCGGGCGATGTTGACCGCCGCGAGCACGTCGTCCATCCCACGGACGCCGGCCCCCTGATACGGCGTCGTCCCAGTTTCGTCGACGAGTTCGATCGGGACGTCTTCGAGCGCGTCGATGATCCGGTTTCCCCGAAGCCGGGCTCCGTCACCGATCCGGACGAGCGGATCGGTCGCATCCTCCAGCTCGCGCTCGACGACGTCGACGGCGTCCTCGATCGGAACGTGAAACGCCGCGACGATCGTTTCGCCGGAGAGAACCGCGATTCCTGGGCGATCACCGGGGTCGATTCCCACCACCGTTCGGCCGTCTTCACCGCGGCGGAGCGTGAGCGCTCTCTCGACGGCTTGTCTCGATCGGTTGGGAGTCGCCCGAACGGTCGGGATCGGTGGTTTCTCGTCGGCCGGCCCGACGATGGCGACCGTCGTGTCGTCGGGGACGCCCTCGCCCGGTTCCGTCGTCGTAAACCGAACGTTCCGGTCGCGGAGCTCGCCGACAACCTCGTGGTACACTTCGAAATCGGCCGTCGAAACGACGATCACTGCCTCGTTCGTAGACGCTCCTCTCGTTTAATCTCGCCGCTCCGTCCCACGACCGGACGCCGTGTGCGTGGGTTTTTAACCGAACGCGCCGAACGGCCGACCGTGAGTGAGCCGATCCCGACGGGGTGTTCGCCGGTCGATGAGTTACTCGGCGGCGGAGTCGAACGGGGAATTGTCACCCAACTGTACGGCCCCCCTGCGTCGGGCAAGACGAACCTCGCGTTATCGGCAGCAGTTAAAACTGCCGCAGCCGGCGGAATGGCGCTGTATATCGACACCGAAGGGATTTCCGTCGATCGGTTCGAGGCGCTCGCGAGAGGCGCCGCACCGGACGGCGATATCGACACTGTCGCCAGCCGCGTTATCATCTCCGACGCGCTCGATTTCGAGGAACAGCGGGAAGCCGTTCGCGACGCCGGCGATCTCGCCGAGCGACTCGACCTCATCGTTCTCGATAGCGCGACCGGGTTTTATCGACTCGAACGGGACAACGACGACGAGGGCGAGACGCTTCGGTCCGTGACGAAGCAGATCACACACCTCCTCGCATTGGCTCGCAGGCACGATCTCGCCGTGTTGGCGACGAATCAAGTGTACTCTGATCCCGACTCAGACGGCTCGCGGGCCCGCCCGCTCGGTGGACACACTCTTACCCACTGGTCGGGCTCTATCGTCCGACTCGAACGGTTTCGGGGCGGGAATCGCCGTGCAACGCTAGAAAAACACCGGTCGAAAGCGACCGGCGAAACCGCGAAGTTCACGATCACGAGCGACGGGGTCGAAGCGATAGACGACGGGGCGTTGTGACCCGGTATAAGCCGTGGGGGGACGGGCACTCGGGGCTGTGCGGTCGGGGACGAGAACCCTTATTAGTCCGAGGCCGGCTCGCCGCCGGACACGCCGTTCGATCGGTTCCGGTTGGCACGCGACGGTGGAGGATACCGTTCGTCCGTGCCGAATAGCCGGTCGGTACTGTCCGGAAGCACGCATCGATCCGGCTCGCGGTTGACGTGTGCGTACTGATCGGGCGCGTTCGCGAGGGGATGTGCCGGGTTTTCACTGCTGTCGATGCGTGCGGCCCGGATCTCGTCGAATCCGGCGATTCGGGCGCGAATTCCGCGCCAGTGACGGGTCGACTCGCCGGGGACGCTAACGGGATGGGGCGGGCGAAGATCGGGTCCCCGCCCGGCGAGAATCGCTCGGTTGACGTTCGCCGCGAGACCGTCGTGGTCGACGAGAACGCCGACTCGCGAATCGCGCGGTGCCCGCGCGGCTAGCACGTCCAAGCCGAGATGGAGTGCGCGATACTCCGCGACGTTGTTGTCCGGAACGGCGTCCGGGACGGAGAGGCGAGCGACACGCTCGCCGTCGCGGGTTTCGATGACGACGCCCAATCCGCCGTCGCGGTCGGGACGGTACGAGCCGTCGGTTGCGACGTAAAAGTCGCGACGATGCGTGCGCGGGGGATGTGCGATGTGCGGAGTGGGGGATTCGTCGAACAGGTTCCGCAGTACCGGCCGGCGATAGGCGGCCATATCTACGCTTCGTTTTCGAGATTATATAAATTCACGGGCGGAGTTATACAGGTCGCTGACGAGCGGCTGTTCGAAGCCAACACTAAGTCAGTTCCAAAATATCCCCACTACATGGTAGTCTCTGGACTGTCGACCGGCGCGATGATCGTCTTTCTCGTCATCTTCGTCGCGCTCTTGCTTTTCGTCTCCGAGGTGATCCCCAACGACGTCACGGCGATCGGGGTTATCGCGACGCTCGTGATCCTCGAACCGTGGACCGGCGTCGACGCACGGGACGGGATTTCGGGATTCGCCAACCCGGCGACGATCACGATCGTCGCGATGTACATGCTGAGCGCTGGGATCCAGAACACGGGACTCGTTCAGCGCCTCGGCGTCGCTTTGGCAGACTTCACCGGCGAGAAAGAGTTCCGAGCGCTCGCGGCCACGGTCGGGACGACGGGGCCGATCGCGGGATTCGTCAATAACACGCCGATCGTCGCGATCTTCATCCCGATGATCACCGATCTCGCCGAGAAGAGTCACATCTCCCCGTCGAAGCTTCTGTTACCGATGTCGTATGCCGCGATCCTCGGCGGAACCCTCACACTCATCGGCACGTCGACGAACATCCTCGCGAGCGACTTCGCCCGGCTCCTCATCGACGATCGCGCGGGTATCGGCATGTTCGAGTTCACCCAGCTCGGCGTGATCGTCCTTCTCGTCGGACTCGCGTATCTGTTGACCATCGGCCGC